>JASKZT010000088.1 GCA_030145965.1 Ornithinimicrobium sp. | reverse complement strand
GCCTGCGTGCGCGACCTGACCGACGACGGGGCCGAGGCGTGAGCGCGACGAAGGTCCTGCTCACCGGCATGTCGGGCACCGGCAAGTCGACGGTCCTGGAGGAGCTGCGCGCCCGCGGCTGGCGCACGGTCGACACCGACCTCGACGGTCTCGTCGACGAGCACCCCGACCGGACCGAGCTGCGGCTGCCTGAGATCAGCGCGATCCTGAGCCGGCCGCGCACCGACCGCCCGCTCGTCGTCGCCGCGACGGGGGAGGGTCAGGGCGAGCTCTACCCCCTCGTCGACCACGTCGTCCTGCTCACCGCGCCCTGGCCGGTGCTGCAGCAGCGGCTCCTCACGCGGACCGGCAGCGCCTTCGGCAAGGAGCCCGGGGAGCAGGAGCGCGTCCGGGCCGACCTCGAGGCCTACGAGCCGCTGCTGCGCCGCGGTGCCGACGTCGTCCTCGACACCGCCGACCTGCCCCTGCCCGACGTCGTCGACCGCATCGCCGCCCTCGCCGCGGCCCCGGAGCAGGAGGAGCAGCGGTGACGACCTTCCACGCCGCGCACGCGCACCTGCCCGACGGGCCCGCCCGCGACGTGCGTCTCACCGTGGAGGCGGGCCGGTTCACCTCCGTCGAGACCGGCGTCGCCGCCGTGCCGGGCGACCACCGGCTGCCCGGCGTCGTCCTGCCCGGCCTGGCCAACGCGCACAGCCACGCCTTCCACCGCGCCCTGCGCGGCCGCACCCACGGCGACGGCGGCACCTTCTGGACCTGGCGGCAGGCGATGTACGCCGTCTCCGCCCGCCTCGACCCGGGCCGCTACCTGGCCCTGGCCCGGGCCGCCTACGCCGAGATGGCCCTGGCCGGCGTCACCGCGGTGGGGGAGTTCCACTACCTGCACCACGGTCCGGGCGGGTCTCGCTACATGGACCCCAACCGGATGGGCCACGCGCTCGTCCAGGCCGCGGCCGACGCCGGGGTGCGGCTGACGCTGCTGGACACCTACTACCTGGCCGGGGGGCTCGGGCCCGACGGCCACACCCCGCTGGAGGGGCCGCAGCTGCGCTTCGGCGACGGGGACGCCGAGACCTGGGCGCTGCGCGTCGAGGACCTGCGCGACCACCTCGACGGCGGGCCGGCGCACGTGCGCGTCGGCGGCGCCCTCCACTCCGTGCGCGCGGTGCCGCGCGGCCAGCTGGCCACCGTCGCCCGCGCCGTCCGGGCGCGCGCCCCCGGTGGCGCGCCGCTGCACGTGCACCTCTCCGAGCAGCCGGCGGAGAACACCGCCTGCCTGGCGGCGCACGGCCTGACCCCGACCGGCCTGCTGGAGGCCGAGGGCGTGCTCGGCCCCGACCTGTCCGCGGTGCACGCGACCCATCTCACCGACGCCGACGTCGGGTTGCTGGGCGGGCACGGTGCGTGGGCGTGCTTCTGCCCCACGACCGAGCGCGACCTCGCCGACGGCATCGGCCCCGCCGTGGCCCTCCGCGAGGCCGGCGCCCGGCTCTCGCTGGGCTCGGACCAGCACGCGGTCGTCGACCTCATCGAGGAGGCGCGGGCGCTGGAGATGCACGAGCGCCTCGCCAGCCTGCGCCGCGGCCGCCTCGCCCCGGCCGACCTCCTCCGGGCGGCCACCGCCCACGAGAGCATCGGCTGGCCCGACGCCGGCCGGCTCGAGGTGGGCGCCCGCGCCGACCTCGTCGCCGTCCGCGACGACACCGTCCGCACCGCCGGCGCCGACCCCGCCCAGGTCCTCCTGGCCGCCACCGCTGCCGACGTCGACACCGTCGTCGTGGACGGCAGCCTGGTCGTCGACGCGGGGCAGCACCGGCTGGGTGACGTCGGCCGGCTGCTGCACGAGGCCATCACCCCCCTGTGGAAGGACACCTGATCCCCGTGAGCATGCTCATCACCGGCATCGCCGAGCTCGTCACCTGCGACGAGACGATCGAGGGCGCCGTCGAGGACCCGCTGCACGCCGGCCTGGGCGTCCTGCGCGACGCCGCGGTCGTCCTCGGCGGGGGCGGCGAGGACAGCGCGCCCACCGTGCAGTGGGTGGGGCCGGCCGACCGGGCCCCGGACGCGGACTGGGCCGTCGACCTGGAGGGCCGGGCGGTCGTGCCCGGCTTCGTCGACAGCCACTCCCACCTCGTCTTCGCCGGCGACCGCTCCGCGGAGTTCGCCGCGCGCATGTCCGGCACGCCCTACGACGGCGGAGGCATCGCCACGACCGTCGCCGCCACCCGGGCGGCCTCCGACGCCGACCTGCGCGGCCTGCTCCAGCACCGCGTGCAGGAGATGCGCGCCCAGGGCACGACCACCGTGGAGGTCAAGAGCGGCTACGGGCTGACCGTCGAGGACGAGGTCCGGGCCCTGCGCCTGGCCCGCGAGGTGACGAGCGAGGTCACCTACCTCGGCGCCCACGTCGTGCCGCCGGACCGGCGCGACGGCGGCCGCGCCGACTACCTCGACCTGGTCTGCGGCGAGATGCTGGCGGCCTGCGCCCCGCATGCCCGCTGGGTCGACGTCTTCTGCGAGCCCGCCAGCCCGCACGCCTTCGACGGCGAGGAGTCGCGGCGGGTGCTCGAGGCCGGCCGCGACGCGGGGCTGGAGCTGCGCGTGCACGGCAACCAGCTCGGGCACGGCCCCGGCGTGCAGCTCGCCGTCGCGCTGGGCGCCGCGAGCGTCGACCACTGCACCTACCTGTCCGACGCGGACGTCGACGCCCTCGCCGGCAGCGGCACGGTCGCCACGCTCCTGCCCGGCGTGGAGTTCTCCACCCGCCAGCCCTACCCCGACGCCCGGCGCCTGCTGGACGCCGGCGTCGACGTGGCGATCGCCACCGACTGCAACCCCGGCACCTGCTACTCCTCCTCCATGCCGCTCATGATCGCCCTGGCGGTGCGCGAGATGGGGATGACGCCCGCCGAGGCGCTGCGGGCGGCCACCGTCGGCGGCGCCCGTGCCCTGCGCCGGGACGACGTCGGCCGCATCGCCGTGGGCCTGCGCGCCGACTTCGCGCTCGTCGACGCCCCCAGCTGGCTGCACGTCCCCTACCGCGTCGGCGTGCCGGTCGTGCGGGCCCTGGAGGTCTGAGCGCCGGGGCGCCCCAGGCGTCACGTCATACCCAGGTCGCACGCGGACCAGACCACGGTGCGACGCGGCACCCCTCGGCGCGCCCGTAGGCTCGAGCCCGATGAGAGAGCTCAGAGACCTTCCGCGGGACGTGCGCCGGCACCGGTGGGCGCCCGACGTCCTGCTGGTCGGCGCGCTGGTGCTCTGGGTGCTGGCCGCCGGCGCGGTCGCGGGCGTCGGCCTCATGGTCATCGGCCTGCTCATGGTGGTGCCGCTGCTGTGGCGCCGGCGGGAGCCGCTGCTCACCGCCGTCGCCGTCGCCGCGGCCTGCCTGCTCCAGGTCGCGGCCTCCAACGAGCCGCACCCGGCCAACGTCGCCGTGCCGATCGCCGTCTACAGCGCCGCGGCCTTCGGCACCCGTCGCCAGTCCTTCGCGGTGCTGTGGCTCGGTCTGGCCGGAGCGGTCGTCGCGGGCGTCGACTGGCGCTGGTCGGACGAGCCGATCAGGGCCCAGCTGTTCTACATCGGCACGCAGGCGTTCTTCCTGTCGATGTTCGTCGCGGTCGCCTGGGTGCTCGGCGACGTCGTCCGGCGGCGCAAGGCGGTCGTCGCGCGCCTGGAGCAGCAGAACGCCGCGCTCGCCCGTGACCAGGCCCAGCGCCAGCAGCTCACCGCCCAGTCCGAGCGGGCCTCCATCGCCCGGGAGATGCACGACATCGTGGCGCACTCGCTCGCGGTCGTCGTCGTGCAGGCCGACGGGGCCCTGTACGCCGCGCGGCAGGCGCTGGACGCGCCCCCGGCGATCGGTCCGGACCGGGCTGCGCTGCAGCGGGCCGCCCAGACGCTGGAGACCCTGGCCGGGACCGCGCGCACCTCCCTCGCCGACACCCGCCGCCTCGTGGGCGTCCTGCGCGACGAGGGCTCCTCGGCCGAGCTCGCGCCCCTGCAGGGCCTGGCCTACCTCGACGACCTCGTGCAGCGGGTGCGCGACTCCGGCGTGACGGTGCACCTGGCCGTGCGCGGCCGGGTCGACGACCTGCCCAAGGAGGTCGACCTCGCGGCCTACCGGGTCGTGCAGGAGGGCCTGACCAACGTCCTGAAGCACGCCGGGCCCCACGCCTCGGTCGACGTCGACCTGCTCCGCACGCCGGCGATGCTGCTCGTGCGTCTCACCGACGACGGCAGCAGCCCCGACGGGGAAGACCACCGCGGCGACGGCGCCGGCAACGGCCTGCTCGGCATGACCGAGCGGGTCGAGGTCCTCGACGGCAGCGTCCACGCCGGGCCGCGGGCGCGCGGCGGCTGGGAGGTCGTCGCCAGCATCCCGGTCGAGGCACGCGGCGGCTCGCCCTCGCGCGGGACCACGAGCCCGTCCTCGCCCATCCCCTCGCCCTCGACCCGGCCGATGCCGTCCAAGGAGACCCCGTGACCGCCGACGCCCCCGTGCGCCTCTTCCTCGTCGACGACCAGGAGCTGGTGCGCGCCGGCTTCCGGATGGTGCTCGACGCCCAGGCCGACATGTCCGTCGTCGGCGAGGCCGCGGACGGGCTGGCCGGCGTGGAGGGCGTCGCCGCCACCCGGCCCGACGTCGTGCTCATGGACATCCGGATGCCGCGCCTGGACGGCGTCGAGGCCACCCGCCGCATCCAGCAGGCCGAGGCCGCGCCCAAGGTGCTCGTCCTGACCACCTTCGACCTGGACGAGTACGCCTTCGCCGCGCTCAAGGCAGGGGCGGCCGGCTTCCTCCTCAAGGACGCCGGGCCCGCCGAGCTGCTCGCCGCGATCCGCGCCGTGCACGCCGGCGACGCCGCGATGGCGCCCTCCACGACCCGCCGGATGCTCGAGCGCTTCGTCCCGCAGCTGCCCGACGCGGGCCTCGAGCGCGCGCAGGCCGCCGAGCGCCGGGCCGCGACGGCCCGCCTCGCGCCGCTCACCGACCGCGAGCGCGAGGTCCTCGAGGCCGTGGGCCGCGGCCTGACCAACGCCGAGATCGCCGCCGAGCTCTTCCTCGCCGAGGCGACGGTCAAGACCCACATCGGCCGGGTCCTGCACAAGCTCGACCTGCGCGACCGCGTGCAGATGGTCATCACCGCCTACGAGACCGGTCTCGCGGGCCGCCCGGGCTGAGCCCCCTTGCTACCCTGGAGGTGGCGGCGCCTCCGCGCGAGGGTCCGCTGCCCCGGACGACGGTTCAGTACCCGGTGAGGACAAGACTGGCCACCTTTCGTGCCAGTCGTCCTCCCTGGAAAGAGGTAGCCCTCATGGACTGGGTCCTGCTCATCGGCTCGGGCGTGCTGGAGGCCGTCTGGGCCACCGCGCTCGGCGCCTCCCACGGCCTGCGCCGCTGGCGCCCCGCCGTCGTCTTCGTCGTCGCCGCCCTGCTCTCGCTCTGGGGGCTGGCCGTGGCGATGGAGACCATCCCCACCGGCACCGCCTACGCCGTCTGGACCGCCACCGGCGCCAGCCTGACCGTCCTCTGGGCGATGGTGCGCGGCACCGAGCCGGCCTCGCTCGTCCGCCTGCTGCTGCTCCTGGGCATCGTCAGCTGCGTCGTCGGCCTCAAGGTGGTGTCCTGACATGGCGTGGGTCGTGCTGCTGGGCAGCGCCGTGCTGGAGGCCGTGTGGGCCACCGCGCTGGGCGCCTCCGCGGGGCTCACCCGCCCCGTCCCGACGGTCGTCTTCGCGGTCTTCGCCGTGCTCAGCCTCGTCGGCCTGGGCCGGGCGATGCGCTCGGTGCCGATCGGCACCGCCTACGCGGTGTGGACCGGCGTCGGCGCCCTGCTCACCGTCCTCTGGGCCGCGGTGACCGGCAGCGAGCCGCTGACGCCGCTCAAGGCGGTCTTCCTCCTGGGCATCATCGGCTGCGTCGCCGGGCTCAAGCTCAGCACCCCGACGGAGGCCCCCGCGCGCGGCGACGTCGCAGGTCATACCACGGTATGACGTGCGCGCCGGTGGCTCGGGACCACCGGCGGACGAGGGCGGCGGCCGCGCGCACCTAGCGTCGTGGACATGACGACGACAGACGTGCGCAGAGCCGCTGCCCCCACCCTGGCCGCCAGCGCCACCGACCTGACCAAGACCTACGGATCCGGCGAGACCGCCGTCCGCGCCCTCGACGGGGTGTCCGTCGGCGTGGAGGCCCAGCGCTTCACCGCGATCATGGGCCCCAGCGGGTCGGGCAAGTCGACGCTGATGCACCTGCTCGCCGGCCTCGACACCCCCACCTCAGGGCGGGTGTTCCTCGGCGACACCGAGCTGACCTCCCTCACCGACCGGCAGCTGACCACGCTGCGCCGCCGCGCCGTGGGCTTCGTCTTCCAGGCCTTCAACCTGCTGCCCACCCTCACCGCGCGGCAGAACATCCGCCTGCCCCTCGACCTCGCCGGCCGCGGCGCCGACCCCGCGTGGGAGCGGACGGTCGTGGAGGCGCTGGGGCTGGGCGACCGGCTGGGCCACCGGCCCGGCGAGCTCTCCGGCGGCCAGCAGCAGCGCGTCGCCCTGGCCCGTGCGCTCGTGACGCGGCCGGAGGTCATCTTCGCCGACGAGCCGACCGGCGCCCTGGACTCCACGACCGGCGCCGAGGTGCTGGCGCTGCTGCGCCGCTCGGTGGACGAGTGGGGCCAGACGGTCGTCATGGTCACCCACGACGCCGTCGCGGCGGGCGCCGCCGACCGGGTCGTGCTGCTCGCCGACGGCCAGCTCGCCGGCGACCTCGTCGAGCCCGACGCCGACGCCGTCCTGGAGGCCGTGCGCCGGCTGGGGAGGGTCTGATGGCGCGCCCGTCGACCGGCTGGATGACCGCCGGCCTGGCCTCCCGAGGGCGCCGGCTGCTGTCGGCCGCCGTCGCCATCCTCATCGGGGTCGGCTTCCTGGCCGCCAGCCTCGTCGTGCTCGCCACGGCCAAGGCCGGGGTGGAGGAGTCGGTCGCCGGCCCCCTGCGCTCGGCCGACCTCGTCGTCACCCGCTCCGGCGACTGGCTGCCGACCGAGGACCACGACGCGCTCGCCGGGCTCGAGGAGGTCTCGGCCGTCCGCGGCGAGACCAGCGTCGGCGCCGAGCGGTCCGCCAACCGGTGGGTCTACGGCGCACCGCTGCCCACCAGCGGCGTCACCCTGCTCGGCGGCGAGCTGCCGACCGGTGAGGGGCAGGTGCTCGTCTCCGCCGAGCTGGCCCGAGCCGCCGGGCTGGGGGCCGGTGACGAGCTCACCGTGCGCCCCTCCGCCTACGACGTCGAGGAGCAGCCCGAGCCCGTCACACTCGTCGTGAGCGGCGTCGCCGAGTTCGACGACGCCGACCCGATGCTGAGCCTCGGCGAGACCTTCGCCGCCTCCGACGCGACGCTGCGGCTCGTCGACCCGATGCTCGCCTACCGGTCCGTCTCGCTGGACGTCGCCGGCGAGGACACCGCCGCGGCCCGCGAAGCCGTCGTGGAGACGCTGTCGGGGGTCACCGTGCAGACCGGGGAGCAGGCCGCCGAGGAGCGGGTCGCGACGATGACCGGCACCGCGGGGCTGGGCGTCGTGCTCGTCGGCTTCGGCGCCGTGGCGCTGCTGACCGCCGCCATCGTCATCGCCAACACCTTCACGATCACCCTGGCCCAGCGCACCGGGGAGCTGGCGCTGCTGCGCTGCGTCGGGGCGACGCGCGGCCAGGTGCGCCGTCAGGTGCTCCTCGAGGCGGTCGTGCTCGGCCTGGTCGCCTCCGTCCTCGGCGTGCTCGCCGGGGTCGGGGCCGCCGCCGGCCTGCTCGCGCTCGGCCGCCGCCTCGACCTGGGCATCCCGCTCGACGTCGGGCTGCAGCTGGACCCGGTCGGGCTGCTCGTGCCGTTGCTCGTCGGCACGCTGGTCACCGTGCTCGCCAGCCTGTGGCCGGCCGCGCGGGCCACCCGGGTCTCGCCGCTGGCCGCGCTGCGCCCGGCCGGCAGCTCCTCCGAGCGCCGCCGCGTGGGCTGGGTGCGGATCGGGCTGGCCGTCCTGCTCGTCGGCGCGGGCACGGCCGCGATGGTCTACGCCGCGACCGAGCGCGAGATGCTCCCCGGCGTGGCCGGTGGGTTCCTCTCCTTCCTCGGGGTGCTCGTGGCGGCGGTCGTCGTCGTGCCCCTGGCCGTCCGGGCCCTGGGTCTCGGCGCCCGCGCCGCAGGGGTCCCCGGCCGGCTGGCCGTGGACAACGCGGTGCGCAACCCCGGCCGGGCGGCGGCGACCAGCGCCGCGCTCGTCGTCGGCGTCACGCTCATCACGATGACCTCCGTCGGCGCGGCCACCGGCCAGCGGACGGCCCTGGACGAGATCGACCAGGCCTACGCGGTCGACGTCCTCCTCACGACCGGCAGCGAGGACCGCCCCGGCGCGGGCACGGCCGCGGGCGACGGGGGCGACGAGGTGCCCGACGCCACCGCCCTGGCCCGCGCCGGTGCGCTCCCGCTGCCGCTCGACGACTCCGTGGCCGGCCGGCTCGCCGCCGTCGAGGGCGTGGCGGCCGTGACCCCGGTCGAGACGGCCTACGTGGTGCTGGGCGAGGGCTGGGGCAACACCCCGGCCGTCGGGCTGGACCCCGCGACCGCCGGGGACGCCCTGCGCAGCACCGCCGTCGTGGACGGCGTCCGCACCGGCACCGTCGGGCTGAACGACATGAGCCGGATGCTCCTCGGCGTCGAGCCGGGTGACACCGTCGCC
>JASKZT010000011.1 GCA_030145965.1 Ornithinimicrobium sp. | reverse complement strand
CGCGCGACATCGTCTGGGCCTTCTTCGCCGACGAGGAGGCCGGCGGCGTCAAGGGCGCGGGTCACGTGGTCGAGCAGCACCCGGAGTGGTTCGAGGGCTGCACCGAGGCGATCTCGGAGGTCGGCGGCTTCTCGGTGACGCTGCCCGACGCCGCGACCGGGGCGCCGACCCGCGCCTACCTCCTGCAGACCGCGGAGAAGGGGATCGCCTGGCTGCGCCTGCACGCGCACGGCCGCGCCGGCCACGGCTCGGTGCCGAACGACGAGAACTCCATCGTCCGGCTCGCCGAGGCCATCGCCCGGATCGACGCCCACGCGTGGCCGCGCACCTACATCGCCTCCGTGCGAGAGCTCTTCGACGGGGTGGCGCAGATCGTCGGCGAGACCTGGTCCGAGGAGGACGTCGAGGGCCTGCTCGGGCGGCTGGGCGGTGCGCGCCGCTTCGTCGAGGGCACGCTGCGCGACACGTCGAACTTCTCGATGCTGACCTCCGGCTACAAGCACAACGTCATCCCGCAGACCGCCAGCGCCTCGCTGGACTGCCGCTTCCTGCCCGGTCACGAGGAGGAGCTGCTGTCCACGATCCGCGAGCTGGCCGGCGAGCACGTCGAGGTCGAGATCGTCCACAAGGACGTCGCGCTCGAGGCGCCGTCCTCCGGCGAGCTCGTCGACTCGATGACCCAGGCCCTGCTCAAGGAGGACCCCGGCGCCCGGGTGCTGCCCTACTGCCTGTCCGGCGGCACGGACAACAAGCACCTGTCGCGCCTGGGCATCACCGGCTACGGCTTCGCGCCGCTGCGGCTGCCCGAGGACCTCGACTTCGTCGGGATGTTCCACGGCGTGGACGAGCGGGTGCCGGTCGACGCCGTGCGCTTCGGCACGCGCGTGCTCGGCCGCCTCGTCACCGACTGCTGAGGCCCGCGGTGGGCGTCCGGCGCCCTGCAGAGCGCGCGTCGGGTGCTCAGGCGGTGCGGCGGACGCGGATGATCTTGCGGCGCAGCGTGGCGCGGCGCATCCCGCCCCAGAAGAGGGTCACCCGGACCAGCTCCCAGTGGCCGTACTCGGCCGCCTCGGTGAGGGCCCGCCGGACCGCACCCGAGGTCGCGTCGCGCTGGAAGCTGAGCTCCTTGAACTCGTACTCGACCATGGTGAGCGCCAGCATAGGCACACCACCGCGCAGTGGGGTCCCACCCCTCCGTGGACCCGCGTTTCACGCTACGGTCGGGGCATGACCGCTGACCCCCGCGCCGCCCTGACAGCCCTCGTCGCCGCGCTCGAGACCCACCTGGAGACCGCGGCGGTCCGACGGGGTGAGGACGACCCCGCGGTCGTCGCCGCCTACGAGCGGGTCGCCGAGGCGTTCAGCGCCTACGACGACGCGCTCATGGACGCCTACGGCGAGGTCACGCCCCTCGAGGTCTACGACGAGGACCTCGTCGACGATGACGACGACGACGAGGAGCTCGACGACGAGTTCGAGGACGACGACGAGGACGACGAGGACGACGAGGACGACGAGGACGACGACGACGACGAGGACGCGGACGACGACGACGAGGACGAGGACGAGGACGAGGACGAGGACGAGGTCGAGGACCCGGACGAGGAGGCCGCGGACGGGCAGTACCTCGGCCTGGACGACGAGGAGTTCGACGTCGACGAGAGCCCGAGGGCCTGAGGCGTGCGGCTGGGTCTGTCGTGCGGCTTCTGGGGACAGGGCCGCGACGAGGAGAACCTCGCGCTCGCGCAGCGCGCCGACGAGCTCGGCGTGGACGTCGTCTGGGCGGCGGAGGCCTACGGGCCGGACGTCGTCAGCGTGCTGGCGTGGATCGGCGCGCGGACCGAGCGCATCCACCTCGGCGCCGGCGTCATGCAGGTCCCGGCCCGCACGCCCGCGGCGACCGCGATGGCCGCCGCCGGGCTCGACGGTCTCTCCGGCGGACGCTTCCGGCTGGGACTGGGCGTCAGCGGGCCGCAGGTCTCCGAGGGCTGGCACGGCGTCCGCTTCGACCGGCCGCTCGCGCGCACCCGGGAGTACGCCGACGTCGTGCGCCTCGCGCTGTCGCACAGGCCGGTCGCCTACGAGGGTGAGCACATCACCCTCCCGCTGCCCGACGGTCCGGGCAAGGCGCTGCGCCTGACCTCGACGCACCGGCGCCGCATCCCGGTCTACCTGGCCGCGGTGGGGCCGAAGAACCTCGAGCTGGCCGGCGAGATCGCCGACGGCTGGCTGGGTGTCTTCGTGGCCCCGGACTACTTCGCCGAGCAGCGCGAGCACCTCGAGGCCGGGATGGCCCGGCGCGAGGAGCCGCCGGCCGCCTTCGACGCCACGGCCACGGTCGCCCTGGCGACCGGGGACGACCTGGAGGAGTGCGCCCGCACCGTCAGCCCCTACCCGGCGCTCTACGTCGGCGGCATGGGCAGCCGCACGCAGAACTTCTACAACCAGCTCGCCGTCCGCATGGGGTACGCGCAGGAGGCCGCCCGGGTCCAGGAGCTCTACCTGGACAAGAGGTGGGCCGAGGCCGCGGCCGCCCTGCCCCCGCAGTTCGTCGACGACACCTCCTTGCTGGGCGACGTCGACCGGGTCACCGAGCGGATGCGTCGCTACGCCGAGGCCGGCATCACCACCCTCACCGTCGCGCCGTGGGGCAGGGACGCCGACGCCCGCCGGGAGGCCCTCGAGATCGCCGTCGAGGCCCACGCCCGACTCGGCACCGCCGCGACCACCAGCGCGACGACCGCCCGCTGATGGCGATCTGCGTGCTCGTGCGCCACGGGCGCACGCAGGCGAACGCCGACGGCGTGCTGGCCGGCTGGACCGAGGGCCTCGGGCTGGACGCGACCGGCCGGGAGCAGGCCGCGCGGGTCGCCGGGCGGCTCGGGCCGGCCGGGGTCGTGGCGGTCGTCACCAGCCCCCTGCAGCGCTGCCGCGAGACGGCCGCCGCCGTCCTCGCGGGCATCCCCGCCGACCGGGCGGTGCCCCTGAGCACCGAGGAGGACCTGGGGGAGGCCCGCTACGGCGCCTGGACCGGCCGACCGCTCACGGAGCTGGCGCGGGAGCCGCTCTGGCGCCAGGTGCAGGACGCCCCCTCCACCGTGACCTTCCCCCCGTCGGCCGAGCACGCCTCCGAGGGGATGGCGCAGATGCAGGAGCGCGCCGTCGCGGCGGTGCGCCGGTGGGACGGGCGGGTGGAGGCCGAGCACGGCCCCGGCGCGGTCTGGGTGGCCGTCAGCCACGGCGACGTGATCAAGGCCGTCCTCGCGGACGCGCTGGCCACCCCGCTGGACGAGTTCCAGCGGATCGTCGTCGACCCGGCGGCGGTGAGCATCGTGCACCGCACCGCCCGGCGCCCCTTCGTGCTGCGGGTCAACGACCCCGGCGGCGACCCCGTCGACCTGACGGGCCTCACGGCCCGGCTGGCCGCCGAGGGCGCCAGCGGGGACGCCGAGGTCGGCGGCGGTGCCGGCACCGGCCGACCCGCCGGACGGTCGTAGGGTGGGCCCCATGCCGCAGTCCGTCTACGACCCCCCCGACCGATGCGTGGCGGGCAGCGTCGGCCCGCCCGGGCAGCGCACCTTCTTCCTGCAGGCCAGCGCGGGGGAGCGTCGCACCACGGTCTCGCTGGAGAAGGAGCAGGTGCGCCTCCTCGGGACCTCGCTCGAGGAGCTGCTGGACCGGGTGGCGCCCCTCGAGGGCTCGGCCGAGTCGGCCGCGGCGTTCGTCGACGCCGCCCCGCTGGACGGCCCCTTCGACGACGACTTCCGGGTGCAGCGGCTCTCGGTCGCGTGGGACCCCGGCCGCGAGCGGGTGATCCTCGAGGCCCACGACCGCCCGGGCGCCGAGGAGCTGCTCGAGCTCGACCCGGAGGAGGACTGGCCCTGGACCGGTCTGCCCCCGCAGTCGCTGCTCGTGGTCCTCGAGCCCGCCCGCGCCCGCGCCTTCGCGATCCGCTGCGGCGAGTCGCTCGTCGGCGGGCGTCCCTCCTGCCCGTTCTGCGGCCAGCCGCTCGACCCCTCGGGTCACATCTGCCCGCGCGCCAACGGCTACCGTCGCTGAGCCGGGGGAACGGGTGACCCGGCTGCTCGACGACGACGCGGCGCTCGAGGTCCTGCGCGCCGGCACCGTCGAGCCGGTCGGCGTCCTCACCGAGGCCTCCAACCTCACGCTGCTCGTCGAGCTCCTCGACGGCGCCGGGAGGGCGACCGGCCACCGCGCGGTCTACAAGCCGGTGCGGGGCGAGCGGCCCCTGCGCGACTTCCCCGACGGCACCCTCGCCGGTCGCGAGGTCGCGGCCTACCTCCTCTCCCGGGCCGGCGGCTGGGACCTCGTGCCGCCGACCGTCCTGCGCGACGACGCACCCCTCGGACCCGGCTCGCTGCAGTGGTGGGTGCACCAGCCGGCCGAGCGGCTCGCCGACCCCTCCGCGGGCCTCGTCGAGGTGCTGACGCCGGACCAGGTGACGGACACCTGGCTGCCGGTCGTCTCCGGCACCGGGGCCGAGGACGAGGAGGTCGTCGTCGCCCACGCCGACGACCCCGACCTGCGCTCGATGGCGGTCCTCGACGTCGTCCTCAACAACGCCGACCGCAAGGCGGCCCACCTCACCCGTGACGTCGCCGGCCGGCTGCGCGGCTTCGACCACGGTCTGTGCCTGCACCGGGAGGACAAGCTGCGCACCGTCCTCTGGGGATGGGCGGGGTCGCCGCTCGCCGCGGACGACGTGCGGCGGCTCACGGCGCTCGACGTCGCCCTCGCCGAGGGGGGCGCCGTGGGCGGCACGCTGGCCGCGCTGGTCACGGCCGGCGAGCTGGGCGCCCTGCGGGACCGCGTCCGGACCCTGCTCGAGCACGGCGCCCTGCCCCTCCTGCCGGCGGACCGCTACCCGCTGCCCTGGCCGCTGTGGTGAGCCCGGGTGCGCGGGCCCGCCGTGGCGGACGCGGGTCCGGGGCACCGTCCGGCGGCGTCTAGGCTGGTCGGTCGTGAAGACCTGGTCATCCGTCGACGTCCCCGCGATCCCCCTGGAGCAGCGTGGCAAGCCCCTCGCCGTCCACGACACGGCCACCGGGTCCCGGGTGCGCACACGGCCCGTCGAGGGGACGGCCCGGCTCTACGTCTGCGGGATCACCCCCTACGACGCGACCCACCTGGGCCACGCGGCCACCTACGTCACCTTCGACCTCATGCAGCGGGTGTGGCGGGACAACGGCCTGACGGTCCGCTACGTCCAGAACGTCACCGACGTCGACGAGCCGCTGCTCGAGCGCGCGGCCCGGGACGGGGTGGACTGGCAGGAGCTGGCCGCCGGGCAGATCGACCTCTTCTTCTCGGACATGGAGGCGCTGCGGGTCATCCCGCCCGACCACTACGTCGGCGCGGTCGAGGGCATCCCCGACGACGTGGCGGCGATCGAGCGTCTCGTGGCCGACGGGGCGGCCTACGCCGTCGCGGTCCCGGAGGGGGAGGAGACCGTGGAGGGGGCCGTGCGCGGGGACGTCTACCTCGACCTGTCGACCCAGCCCACCTTCGGCGACGTCTCGGGGTGGAACCGGCACCAGATGCTCGAGGTGTTCGCCGACCGCGGCGGCGACCCGGCCCGCGACGGCAAGCGCGACGAGCTCGACCCCCTCCTGTGGCGGGCCGGACGCGCCGGCGAGCCGCACTGGGACGGCGGCAGCCTGGGCCGGGGTCGTCCGGGGTGGCACATCGAGTGCTCGACCATCGCCCAGCGCTACCTCGGCACCGGCTTCGACGTGCAGGGCGGCGGCACCGACCTGATCTTCCCGCACCACGAGATGAGCGCCGTCCAGGCCGCCGCGCTGCAGGGCGGTTCGGCCTTCGCGCAGGCCTACGTCCACCAGGCGATGGTGGGCTACGAGGGCGAGAAGATGAGCAAGTCCAAGGGCAACCTCGTCCTCGTGTCGCGGCTGCGCGCCGAGGGCGTCGACCCGATGGCGATCCGTCTGGCGCTGCTCGCGCAGCACTACCGCACCGCGTGGGAGTGGACGCCGGACCTGCTCGAGCGGGCCCAGGAGCGCCTGCGGGTATGGCGCGCGGCCGCCGTCGCCTCCACCGCCGGCTACCCCGGCGAGCTGGGCGTGCAGACGGTGGAGCGCATGCGTACCGCGCTGGCCGACGACCTCGCCAGCCCGCGGGCCCTGGCCGAGGTGGACGCCTGGGCCGAGGCGGTCCTCGACGGGCGCACCGCCTCCTCGCTCGTCCCGGAGGCGGTCGACGCGCTGCTCGGCGTCAGGCTCTGAGGTCCGGCCGCGCCGCCACGGGCGCGGACCGCGCGAGGGCCAGCAGCGTCTCGGGGTCCACCCCGGCCAACGTGCCCACCTGCACCGCACCGGGCATCGGCGGCACGTCGACGATGTGCGGGACGACGACCGTCGGCACCCCGGCTGCGGTCGCCGACGCGGCACCGGTGGGGGAGTCCTCGACCGCGACGCAGTCGGCCGGGTCGACGCCGAGGCGCCGAGCCGCCTCCAGGTAGGGCTCCGGGTGCGGCTTGCCCCGGCTCACCTGGTCGCCGGTGACGACCGTGGCGAACGTGCCCTCCGGCAGCCGCTCCACGAGCACGTCGGCCAGCTGGGTCCACGACATCGTCACGAGCGCGCACGGCACCCCGCGCTCGACGAGCGCGGTGAGCAGCTCGGCGGCGCCCGGGCGCCACGGCAGCGTCTCCCGCATCCGTGCGGAGACGCCGGCGAGCAGCGCCTGCACGACCTCCTCCGGGGTCCCGGTCACGGGGGAGCGCTCGAGGATGACCCGGGCCGAGACGAGGAGGTCGTTGCCGACCAGCTCGAGGGCGTCCTCGTGCCGCCAGGTGCCTCCCGCGGCGGCGACCAGGGCCTGCTCCTCGGCCATCCAGTAGGGCTCGGAGTCGACGATGGTGCCGTCCATGTCCCACAGGACGGCGGCGGGCAGGGTCGGGGCGGCGGAGGGTGCTGTCACGGGCCCCACCGTAGCTGCGGAGGCGTAGGGTGAGCAGCGCGGCCGGCGCGCGAGCGTCAGCGGGCCGTCAGGTGCGGGCAGGAAGGGAAGCATGATCGAGCTGCGGGAGACCGGCGAGCTGCGCGACCCCATCGTGATCGCCGCGTTCGAGGGGTGGAACGACGCGGGCGAGAGCGCCTCGGCGGTGGTCGAGCACCTCGCCACGGTGTGGGGCGCCGAGGTGGTGGCCGCCGTCGACCCGGAGGACTACTACGACTTCCAGGTCAACCGCCCGCAGACCGTCCGGGTCGACGGGCGGCGCACGGTGCGCTGGCCCACGACCCGCATCCTCCTCGCCCGGGACACCCCGACGGGCCGCGACGTCCTGCTGGTCCTCGGCATCGAGCCGTCGGTGCGCTGGCGCTCCTTCGCGACCGACATCCTCGCCTACGCCGTGCACCAGGGTGCCCAGATGATGGTGCTCCTCGGCGCGCTCCTGGCCGACGTCCCGCACACGCGGCCGATCCCCGTCAGCGTCACCTCGGAGGACCCGGACCTGCTGGAGAGCGTCGACGACGTCGAGCCCAGCACCTACGAGGGCCCCACCGGGATCGTGGGCGTCCTCGCCGACGAGGCGCAGCAGCTGGACCTGCCGGTCCTGTCCTGCTGGGCGGCCGTGCCGCACTACGCCGGCGGGCCCCCGTCGCCCAAGGCCTCGCACGCGCTGCTCGGCCGGGTCGAGGAGCTGCTCGACTGCGTCATCGACGACACGGCCCTCGTCGAGGAGGCGCGCGCCTGGGAGCACGGCGTGGACGAGCTGGCCGCGACCGACGAGGAGGTCGCGGAGTACGTCCGCCAGCTGGAGGACGCCCAGGACACCGTCGAGCTGCCGGAGGCCTCCGGCGACGCGATCGCCCGCGAGTTCGAGCGCTACCTGCGCCGGCGGGGCGACGACGGCCCCGCGGCCTGAGCGTCCTCGCCGGCCCGTCAGGCCCGTCAGGCCCCGTCAGTCGCCGTCCTCGGGCTGGGGGACCGGCCGCCCGGCCGAGCGTGGGTCGAGGGCGCGCGCTGTGGCGTCCTCGGGCAGCGGGGGAGGGGTGCCGCCCCAGGCCGGGCAGCGGGCCTGGTGGGCGCACCACGAGCAGGCCCGCCCGGTGCGCGGCCGCCAGTCGCCGGTCCTGGCCGCCAGCTCGATGGCCTGCCACAGGGCGCGGATCTTGCGCTCGGTCGCCAGCAGGTCCTCCTCCGTGGGGTCGATCCACAGCACCTGGCCGTCACGCAGGTAGACCAGCTGCAGCCGGGAGGGGATGACCCCGCGGCTGCGCCACAGGGCCAGCGCGTAGAACTTGAGCTGGAACAGCGCCCGGGCCTCGAAGGTCTCCGAGGGAGCTCGCCCGGTCTTGTAGTCGACGACCCTCAGCCGCCCGTCGGGCGCCTCGTCCAGGCGGTCGACGTAGCCGCGGATGGTGAGGTCGCCCACGGTCGCCTCGACGTAGAGCTCGCGCTCGGCCGGGTCGAGCCGGGTGGGGTCCTCCAGCGTGAACCACCGCTCGACGAACCCGGCCGCCTGCTCGAACCAGTCCTCGACGCTCACCTCGTCCTCGCCGGCGCCGAGCAGGTCGGCCAGCCCGGGCTCGCGCTCGACCATCTCCGCCCAGGCGTCGGGAAGCAGCCCGGCGGCCGCCGACGTCGTGCGCTCGTGCGCGGGCAGGTCGAAGAGCCGCTCCAGGACCGCGTGGACGAGCGAGCCGCGGGCGGCCGCGGCGCTCGGGGGCTCCGGCAGCCGGTCCACGACCCGGAAGCGGTAGAGCATCGGGCACTGCATGAAGTCGGCGGCCCGGGACGGTGAGAGGGCTGCCTGCATGGTCGGTCACTGTACGTGCGGGCACCGACAGGCCTGCCGGGGCCGGGGCCTCCGGGCGCAGCGGGCCCAGGGGCATAGGCTCTCGCACCATGACGGACGGCGCGCGCGGATGGCGGATCGGGAGCCTGTCCGGCGTGCCCGTCTACCTGGCTCGCAGCTGGCTGCTCGTCGCCGGCGTCATCGTCCTCCTCTTCGGGCCGACCGTGCAGCGGCTCCTGCCCCTGGGGCTGTGGTCCTACGCGGTCGCGCTGCTCTTCGCGGTCCTCCTGCTCGTCTCCGTGCTCGCGCACGAGGCCGCCCACGCGCTCGTGGCCCAGCGCGTCGGCTTCCGGGTCTCCCGCGTCGTCGCGGACTTCTGGGGCGGCCACACGGCCCACGACGCCGCCGGGGCGACCCCGGGCCGCAGCGCCGCCGTGGCGGTCGTCGGGCCGCTCGCCAACGGGCTGCTGGCCCTGCTCGGGTGGTGGACGTCGGGGGTCCTGGACGGCGGGGTGCCGCTCCTGCTCGCCTACGCCTTCACCTGGGCCAACGCCTTCGTCGCGCTCTTCAACCTCGTCCCCGGCCTGCCGCTGGACGGCGGCTTCCTGCTCGAGGCGCTGGTCTGGCGGCTCACCGGCGAGCGCAGCACCGGCACCTTGGTCGCGGGGTGGGGCGGCCGGGTGGTCGCGGTGCTTCTCCTCCTCTGGGGGCTCTCGCCGCTCGTCCTCGAGGGCGAGCGCGTCTCCGTGACCCGCTTCGCCTGGGTCGCCGTCATCGCCGTCTTCCTCTGGCAGGGCGCGGGCCACG
>JASKZT010000078.1 GCA_030145965.1 Ornithinimicrobium sp. | reverse complement strand
CCTCCGTCGACGAGCTGCGCCAGGGGCTGCTCGACGCCGGGCACGACGTCCGCGTCCTCACCGTCGGCCCCGTGCGGCGCACCACGTTCGACGGCAGCGTCTACCGGCTCCCGTCCCTCGACGCCGGCCACATCTACCCGAACGCCCGCCTCGGGCGCCCGGTCGACGGCGAGACCTTCACCGACCTGGTCACCTGGCGGCCCGACGTCCTCCACTCGCACACCGAGTTCGTGGCGTTCTGGTGGGCGCGCCGTCTGGCCAACCGGCTCGGGGCACCGCACGTGCACACCTACCACACGGTCTACGCCGACTACACCCACTACTTCTTCCCGCACAAGGGCACCGGCCGCAAGCTGTGCGCCGGCTCCGCGAGGCAGACGCTCAACCGGACGACCATCGTGATCGCGCCCACCGTCAAGATCGAGCGCCTGCTCCGCGGGTATGGCGTTCGCGTCCCGATCGCGGTCGTCCCCACCGGGGTCGACCTGACCCGGTTCACCCCGGGTGCGCCTTCCGAGACCCTGAGGGACTCCCTCGGGCTGACCCCCGGCATACCCGTCATCCTCAGTCTGGGTCGGCTGGGCGCGGAGAAGAACGTGACCGAGATCATCGACCTGCTCGCCCGCGTGTGCGACGAGCAGTGGCAGCTCGTGGTCGCCGGTGACGGGCCGCAGGCCGGGATCCTGCGCCGGCAGGTGGAACGCCTCCGCCTGACGGACCGGGTCCGCTTCGTCGGCGCCGTCGACCCCGCCCAGGTGCCCGAGTACTTCCGCCTGGCCGACGTCTTCGTCTCCGCCTCCCGCAGCGAGACCCAGGGCCTGACCTTCCTGGAGGCCCTGGCGAGCGGCGTGCCGGTGCTGTGCCGCGACGACGCCTCCGTGGACGGCATCGTGCAGGACGGTCACAACGGCCGCCGCTACCAGACCCCGGAGGAGTTCACGCGGGGCCTGACCTGGCTGCTGCGCGACCCGGCGCTGCGCGGACGGTGGGGGCAGGGCGCCGTGCAGACCGCGGCGGGCTTCGGGCGGGCGGCCTTCGTGGAGGCGGTGTGCGCCACCTACGACCGTGCGCGCGGCCTCACGGGCTCCGCACGGTGGGCGGCATGAGCACCGGGGTGGTGACCGGTCGGCGCTCCGTCCCGGTCTCCTCCGCCACCCGCCACTCCACCGCCCTCCGCTCCGGTGCGGTGGGCGCCGCCCCCCGCCACTCCACCGCCCTCCGCTCCGGTCCGGTGAGCGCCGCGACGACGACCCGGGGGGGCACGACGGCCACGACCCACCGCCTTCTGCGATGGTCGCGCCGCGCCACCGTCGCCGGCTGGCTGTGCTGGGTCGCGCTCGTGGCCTGGGGCGTCCAGTCCGGCGTGCTGACCTCGGTCGGCGGGCTCCAGCACTTCCTCGCAGGCTTCGGGGTGTGGGCCCCGACGGTCTACGCGCTGGTCGGGGCCAGCGAGGCGGTCTTCCCGATCGTCCCGGGCTCGGTCGCCATCCTGGCCGCGCCCATCCTCTTCGGTCCGGTCGTCGGCACCCTGGCGGCCTACGCAGCCACCTGCCTGGGCTCGGTCGCGGTGTTCCTGCTCTCCCGGCACGTGGGTGCCGACCTGCTCCAGGCCCGCTTCCGGCCGGCCACCGTCGACCGCTACCTCGGCTGGCTGGGCCACCGGCACTTCACCCGCTGGTTCGCGATCGCCATCGCCCTGCCGGTCGCCCCGGACGACCTGCTCTGCTGCCTGGCGGGGATGTCGCGGATGCGCGCGCGCACGTTCGTGCTGATCGTCCTGCTGCTCAAGCCGTGGGCGCTGCTGGCCTACACCTTCGGCGTGGTGACGCTCCTCCAGCGCGCCTTCCCGTGGTTGGCCGCGTGAGCAGCGACGGACCCCGGCCCCCGGTCGTCAACATGGCGAGCGAGAGCGACATCTCGGTGCAGGGGCACGGCGTGCACACGGCCTACGTCGAGCTGGCGGCTGCCCTGGAACGTCGCGACGACGTGACGCTGGTGCGGGGAGGCTACGGCGAGACGGTCGACTGCGACGTCTACCACCTGCACACCATGGGGACCGCGATGTGGCGCAAGATCCGCGACCCGCGGGCCAAGAAGGTCGTGTCGGCGCACGTGGTCCCGGACTCGCTGGTGGGGTCCATCCGGCTGGCGAGGTACTGGCGCCCTGCGGCACGGCGCTACATGCGGTGGTTCTACGCCCAGGCCGACACGGTCCTCGCGGTGTCCGGCACGGTGGCCCGGGTCCTGGAGGACGAGCTGAAGGTCCCGCGCGAGAAGATCCAGGTGCTGCACAACACCATCGACATGCGCGCCTACGAGACGTCGCCGGAGGCCCGGGCAGAGGCGCGCCGGCGCCTGTCGATCGCCGAGGACGCCTTCGTGGTCGTGGGCGTGGGCCAGGTCCAGCCGCGCAAGCGCGTCGACGTCTTCGACCGGCTCGCGCGTCAGCACCCGGACATGGACTTCGTCTGGGTGGGAGGCATCCCCTTCAAGCACGTGGGGGCGGAGCACGGCTCGATGCGGCGCCTCATGTCCCGAGGACCGGACAACCTGCGCTACACCGACGTGGTGCCGCACTCCGAGGTCAAGCAGCATCTGCAGGCCGCCGACGTCTTCTGCCTGCCCGCCGAGCAGGAGAACCACCCGATGTGCGTCCTCGAGG
>JASKZT010000375.1 GCA_030145965.1 Ornithinimicrobium sp. | reverse complement strand
TCACCGCCAGCGGCAACCTCATGGCCGACTTCCACGCCAACGCCAACGCCGAGATGCAGGGCCGGCTCCAGGTGGCCCGGCTCTACCACATGACCGACGACTCCGGCGTGCGCGACCTGCTCGCCTTCCTCCTGGCGCGGGACACCATGCACCAGAACCAGTGGCTGCGCGCCATCCGCCAGCTGCAGGAGGACGGCCTCGAGCAGCTGCCCGTCCCCAGCAACTTCCCGCAGGGCAAGGAGCACACCGAGGTCTCCTACCAGTACCTCAACTTCTCCGACGGCGAGGCGGCCGGGGACGGGCCCTGGGCCTCCGGCCCGACGCCCGACGGCAACGGCGAGTTCAGCTACCACGAGGGCCCGACCACGTCGGCCCCCATGCCGCCGCCCACGCGCCCCGACTCCCGGCTGTTCGGCACCACCGACGTGCCCAACACCGTGGAGAAGATGGCCAGCGCCGTGCAGGACAAGCTGCACCGCGAGTAAGCCGGCAGCAGCAGGGCGGCCGCCGGGAGGACGACGTCTCGGCGGCCGCCCGCCGTCTGGGGTGGTCCGACCTGCGTCCCGGCCAGGCGGAGGCGGTGCAGCGCACCGGGGTCCTGCGGCGCCGGCGAGCGCCACGCCGACCGGTCTTCACCCCCAGGGAGGAGCGCCCGGTTCCGATGGCCCCGACGCCCGGCGGGGCGGATACTGAGCCACCCGGCTCGCGCGGAGCGGGCAGCAAGGAGACTGACGGTGCCTGACATGGCGACGACGACGCAGGCACCCGACCTCGTGGTGCTCTCCCACCTGCGGTGGACCTGGGTATGGCAGCGACCTCAGCACCTCGTCTCGCGTCTGGCGGCCGACCGCGCCCGGCTCGGCGCGTCGACCTGGTTCGTCGAGGAGCCGCTCGAGGCCGACGTGTCGAGGCCCATCGTCCGCACCGAGCGTCGCGACGGCGTCGTCCGCCTCTGGCTGGAGGTGCCGAGATCGCACGACATCCCCACGACCACCACCGGCTTCGCCCACCCGGCCGCGCGCGGCTACGGGGAGCAGGTGGTCGCGCTGCTGCGCGACCACGGCGTGCGCGGCCCTGACGCCTGGGTCTACACGCCCATGGCGGCACCGCTCCTGGAGGCCCTGCGCCCCGGCCGGGTGGTCTACGACGTCATGGACGACCTCGGCAGCTTCCGCCACGCGCCCGCGGGGATGCGGGAGCGCCAGGCGGACCTCCTGGGTTCCGCCGACCTCGTCCTCACCGGTGGCCGCTCGCTGCACGAGGGGGTGCTGCGCCACCGGGAGCACGACGTGCACCTCTTCCCCAGCGGGGTGGAGACCGCGCACTACGCGGCGGCCCGCGCGCTGCGCACGGCGCGACGCACGCCCGTGGCCGGGTACGTCGGCGTCATCGACGAGCGGGTCGACCTCGACCTGGTCCGGGGGCTCGCCGAGCGCCTCCCCGGATGGAGGGTCCGGCTCGTCGGCCCGTCGGCCAAGATCGACCCCGCGGACCTGCCGAGGGCGGACAACATCGACTACACGGGGATGGTCTCCTACGCCGACCTGCCGGAGGTCATGGCGGGCTTCGACGTCGCCCTCATGCCCTTCGCGCTCAACGAGGCCACGCGCTCGATCAGCCCCACCAAGACGCTGGAGTACCTCGCGGCCGGCCTGCCCGTGCTCTCCACCCGCGTCCCCGACGTCGTCGCCACCTACGAGGGCGTCGTGCACCTCGCCGACGACGCGGCCGGCTTCGCGGCCGGCTGCGAGGAGGTGCTGCTCGACCCCGCCACGGACCGTGACGCCCTGGCCGCGCCCCTGCTGCGGCGTCAGGAGTGGGACACCATCGCCGCCGAGATGGCGCGCCTGCTGGCCGCGGTCCCGCCGCGCATGGGCACGCTCGGGCGGGACGTCGTCCAGGCCCACCGGCTGGGCTTGGGGGCGGCGCTCGACGGCCTGTCCGACGCGCGCCGGTCGCACCTACGCTCGGGCGGCACCTGCCCCACCTGCGGGACGCCTGCGCCGTGCCGCACGGCGGAGGCCCTGGCGTGAGCGCGCCCGTGAGCGACGCCGACCTGGCGGGCGTGGACCTGGTGGTCGTGGGCTCGGGCTTCTTCGGGCTCACGGTCGCCGAGCGGGTCGCGACCACCCTGGGCCGCCGGGTCCTGGTCCTGGAGCGGCGCGACCACATCGGCGGCAACGCCTGGTCCGAGGTGGAGCCCACGACCGGCATCGAGGTCCACCGCTACGGCGCCCACCTCTTCCACACCTCCAACGAGCGGGTGTGGTCCTACGTGCAGCGCTTCACCGGCTTCACCGGCTACCAGCACCGCGTCCGGACCGTCTCGGGCGGCAAGGTCTACCCGATGCCCATCAACCTCGGGACCATCAGCTCCTTCTACGGCCGCCACCTCTCCCCGGACCAGGCGCGCGAGCTCGTCCGGGCAGAGGCGGCCGCCTGCTCCGTCGGGGAGCCGCAGAACCTCGAGGACAAGGCCGTCTCCCTCATCGGGCGCTCGCTCTACGAGGCGTTCATCCGGGACTACACCCACAAGCAGTGGCAGACGCCGCCGCGCGAGCTGCCCGCCGGTGTCATCGCCCGCCTGCCCGTCCGGTACACCTTCGACGACCGCTACTTCTCCGACACCCACGAGGGCCTCCCGGTCGAGGGGTATGCGGCGTGGCTGACCCGCATGGCCACCCACCCGCTCGTCGAGGTGCGGACCGGCGTGGACTACCTCGCGCTGCGCGACCGGGTGCCGACGGGGCTGCCGGTCGTCTACACCGGTCCTCTCGACCGCTACTTCGGGCACCGATTCGGCCGGCTGGGGTGGCGGACGCTGGACTTCGAGCAGGAGGTCCTGCCGGTGGGCGACTTCCAGGGCTGTCCGGTGATGAACTACGCCGACCTCGACGTGCCGTGGACGCGCATCCACGAGTTCCGCCACTTCCACCCCGAGCGCCCCTACCCGCAGGACCGCACCGTCATCGTCCGCGAGCACTCCCGTGCCGCGGCCGAGGAGGACGAGCCGTACTACCCGGTGAGCACGCCCCGGGACCGGGTGCTGCTGGCCCACTACCGGGAGCTGGCCGAGGCCGAGCGGGACGTCTGGTTCGGCGGCCGCCTGGGGACCTACCAGTACCTCGACATGCACATGGCCATCGCCTCCGCGCTGAGCCTGGTCGACAACGTTCTCGCGGCCCGGCTGGGGCACGACGGGTCGGGCTGCGCGGACCTCCGGGCGTCGCACGAAGGTGTCGTCCCAGGTGCCTCGTCGAGGCACTCGTCGGTGTAGTCTCGCATCCAGGTGGGCCCGCCCACCCTCTGCCACAGCTGCTCCAGACCCGGGCTGCGATCGTCCTCGTCCACGACGACGTGATCCACCAGGAGCGGCTCGTATGCCGAAGGACCCGCAGATCGCCGAGGCGCTGCTGCAGGCGGCGCAGGAGATCCACGTCAGCCCCACCTCCCCTCGACGCTCGACGCCATCGTGCAGAGCGCGCGGCCTCGTGCGGGAGCTGGACATGATCCAGTACTCCCTCGGTGGTCTCAACCTCTACTCCACGAGCACCGAGAGCATCGACCCCGACCTGCAGCACCTCGCGACGCTCTTCGCCGCGCACGCGGCGCTGGCTCTCGGCAAGGCCCGGCACGAGGAGGGCCTCGACGCCGCCCTGGCGACGCGCAACGTCATCGGTCGGGCCCTCGGCATCGTCATGGAGCGCTACGGCCTCGACGAGGACCGGGCCTTCCAGTTCCTGGTCCGGGCCTCCCGGGCCAGCAACGTCAAGCTGCTCGACATCGCCCAG
>JASKZT010000071.1 GCA_030145965.1 Ornithinimicrobium sp. | reverse complement strand
CCCAGCGCGCACAGGCGCTCGTCGGTCACGTCCTCGCCGACCGCCAGAACGGCGTGCCCGGTGAGGGCCACGGCCGCCTCGACGCCGTCGCGCCAGGGCAGCGCGCGGGAGAAGGAGCCGTCGGCCGGGGGGAACCGCCCCGCCGCGACCTGCTCCAGCAGCGCGGCCAGGTCGACGCGTGGCACCGGCGCGGGCGCCGTCCTCGGACCGGTCACGACCGGAGTCTACGGAGCCGGCGGGTCACGCCGCCCGGCCGGCGGATAGCCTGGCGGCTCAGCGCACTGCATACCCGCGAGGAGGCGAGATGAGCGCACCGGTGCTGCACGTCCGTGGGCAGGTCCTGGTCGGCCCCGAGGAGGTGCTGGACGAGATCTGGGTGGTCGACGGGGTCGTCAGCCTCACGCCGCCGACGTCGGGTGAGGTCCAGACCGTCCAGGGGTATGCCGTGCCGGGGCTCGTCGACGCGCACTGCCACGTCGGGCTCGAGGCGCACGGGGCGGTCGAGGACGCGCGGGCCGAGGAGCACGCGCTGGCCGAGCGTGACGCCGGCGCCCTGCTGCTGCGCGACGCGGGCAGCCCGCTGGACACCCGGTGGGTGCAGGAGCGCGACGACCTGCCGAGGCTCATCCGCGCCGGACGGCACATCGCCCGCACCCGCCGCTACCTGCGCAACTTCGCCTGGGAGGTGGAGCCGGAGGACCTCGTGGAGCACGTCCGCCAGGAGGCCCGCAACGGCGACGGCTGGGTCAAGCTCGTCGGCGACTGGATCGACCGGGAGACCGGCGACCTCGGCGTCTGCTGGCCGGTCGACGTGCTGACCGAGGCCATCGCGGCGGCCCACGAGGAGGGCGCGCGGGTGACCGCGCACTGCTTCGGCGAGCAGTCGCTCGTCGACTTCGCCGCGGCCGGGACCGACTGCATCGAGCACGCCACCGGCCTGACCGACGACACGATCGACACCTTCGCCCGCCAGCAGATCGCGATCGTGCCGACGCTGGTCAACATCGACAACTTCCCGGCGTTCGCCGAGGCGGGCCGCGGCAAGTTCCCCACCTACGCCGACCACATGATGGACCTGTACGAGCGTCGCCACGAGACGGTGGCCAAGGCTCGCGAGGCAGGGGTGCCGGTCTACGTCGGCACCGACGCGGGCGGGCAGCTGCCGCACGGGCTCGTGGCGCGCGAGGTCGAGGCGCTGACCCGCACCGGCATGTCGACCCTCGAGGCCATCGGCGCCGCGACGTGGGCGGCCCGCGCGTGGCTCGGCCGTCCCGGCATCGCCGAGGGGGAGTCGGCCGACCTCGTCGTCTACCGGGACGACCCGCGCGACGACGTGCGCACGATGGCCGACCCGCACGCCGTCATCCTGCGCGGCGTCAGCCACCCGCGCTCCGGCGCGCGCGGCTGACCTGGCGGCTCACGCCGCGGAGGTCCCCTCGGCGCCCCCCTCGATCGAGACGAGCACGCCGTAGGCGAGCACGGACAGGAACGCCGGCGGCTCCTGCGCCACCACCGAGTCGCGCAGCAGCCGCACGGCGTGCCGGAGCAGGTCCTCCCGCGCGCCGCGCCGGCGCAGCAGGGCGACCTCGTCCTCGAGCATCCGGTCGAGCAGGCGGGTCGACATGGTCGGCCCCTCCGCGAGCCGTTCGCCGTGCGCCATCCACTGCCACAGCTGGGTGCGCGCCAGCTCCACGGTGCCGAAGTCCTCGACGTGCCCGGCGATGGTCAGCGTGCCCTCGCCCGCGAGCCAGCCGGTGAGGTAGGTCAAGGACGAGCGCAGCGCGGTGCGCACCCCGGTCAGGGTGGCGCTGCCCGGCAGGCCGCTGACGTCGCGCAGCGCCAGCGGGTCGACGGCCGCGCCCTGGCGTGCGGCGCCGTCGTCCTGCAGCCGGTCCTGCGCGCCGCGGCCGGCCCCCGCGTCACGGTCCTCGAAGGGCGCGCGCACGACGGGGACCAGCGCCGGGTGCAGCGCCCACGCGCCGTCGAAGCCCTGCGCCGCCTCGCGCCGCTTGTCGCGGTGGACCCGGGCGTGGGTCATCGCGACCGACTCGTCGAAGGGCCCGCTGGCGGTCAGCGAGACCGGCCCGCCGATGGCCTGGACCCGACGCCGGTGGCAGGTGCGCACGATCAGCTCGGTGTAGGTGCGCAGGAAGCGGGTGTTCATCGTGAACGCGTCGAGGTCGGGCAGCGCGTGCTCCGGGCGGTGCCCGTAGGTGCGCAGGTGGGAGAAGACGTAGTCCCACCGGCCGGCCGTGAGTCCGGTGACCCGCGCGCGCAGCGCGTGGACGATCTCCTCGAGCTGGTAGGCGGCCTGCACGGTCTCGACGAGGATGCTCACCCGGGTGCAGCCCGCGGGGAGCCCCAGCGCCTCCTCGGCCCGGGTCAGCAGGTCGTCCCACCAGGCCGCCTCCCGCCAGGACTCGAGCTTGGGCAGGTAGAGGTAGGGCCCCGAGCCGTTGTCGACGAGCGTCCGCCCGCTGCGGGCGAGGAAGAGCAGCACGTCGACGACCGACGCGCTCGCGGGCGACCCGTCCACCTCGACGTGGGCCTCGGGCAGGTGCAGGCCGCGGGGGCGCACCATGAGGGTCGGCACGCGGGGTGCCGGGTCGCCGGTGCGGGTGGCGGACGTCTCCTCGATGACCTGGTGGGCGGCGAGCAGCCGCGCCGGGGTCGGCACGAGCATGTCCTCGAGGTCGGCGACCCAGACGTCGGCCCCCGCCGCCAGCGCCGCCTTGGCTGCCTCGGCGGTCGCGGGCGTCGCGAGCTCCACGAGCCGGTGGGTGAGGTCGGCCGGCGGCGGCGCGACCTGCCAGGAGCCGTCCTCGCGCACGGACGCGGTCTCCGGGAGCAGGTCGAGGTCCTCCCCGGCGCGGACGCGACGGGCCAGGTCCTTGCGGGCGGACAGCAGCGCCGACCGCTCCTGACGGGTCGCCCGCTCGAGCGCCTCCAGCGCCGCGAGGCCGGTGTCGTCGAGCAGGGCGGAGACGAAGCTGTGGCTGTTCACGAGGACCATCCTCCTGGGTCGTCGGGCGGTGGGCCACCCACCGGGTGGGCTCAGGGGTGGAACTGCTCGGCCTCGGTCGAGCCGGACAGCGCCGTCGTCGAGGACTCGGGGTTGACCGCGG
>JASKZT010000070.1 GCA_030145965.1 Ornithinimicrobium sp. | reverse complement strand
CCGCGGGCCTGCAGGAGCGCGAGCGCGGCGCGGGTGCGCTCGCCCGGTGACAGGGTCGAGGCCGGCCGGCCGACGTGCCCGCCGGCGAGGCCGAACTTGGCCACGAGCGTGCGCCGGTCGGCGTCGGTCCACTCGGGCAGCTCGCGCGCGAGCACCCGGGCCAGCGGGGTGTCCGCCGCGTCGTCGAGCAGCCGCCGGGCCTGGTCGACCTCGCCGACGAGCACGCGCGAGCCGGTCGAGACCGTGCCCTCGTCGGGGGCGAGCTGCCCCAGGAGCAGGGCGAGCAGGGTGGTCTTGCCCGACCCGTTGGGCCCGGTGATCGCCACCCGGTCGCCGAGGTCGAGCTGCAGGTCGACCGGCCCGAGCGCGAACGAGCCGGTGGGCCCCTCGCGACGCACCACGGCCCCGCGGGCCACCGCGACGACGTCGCCCGAGCGCGGCGCCTGCGCGATCGAGAACTGCAGCGACCACTCCTTGCGCGGCTCCTCGACGACGTCGAGCCGCTCGATCATCCGCTGGGTCTGGCGGGCCTTGGCGGCCTGCTTCTCCGACGTCGCCTGCTGGTGGAAGCGGATGTTCTTGTCCTTCTCCTTGCGCCGCGCCAGCTTGCTGTTGGCCGCGCGCACCCCCTTGCTCATCCAGTCCCGCTGCATGCGGGCGCGGGACTCCAGGCCACGGCGACGCTCGGCATACTCCTCGTAGGCCTCGCGCGCGTGCCGCCGGGTGATCGAGCGCTCCTCCAGGTAGGCGTCGTAGCCGCCCCCGTAGGCGACGACCCGCTGCAGGCTGCGGTCGATCTCGACCACGCCCGTCACCGTCGCGGAGAGGAAGGCCCGGTCGTGGCTGACCACGACGACCGGCGCCTCCAGCCCGAGGACGAAGTCCTCCAGCAGGTCCAGGCCGGCCGCGTCGAGGTCGTTGGTCGGCTCGTCGAGCAGGTAGCCGTCGTAGCGCGACAGCAGCAGCCCGGCCAGGCCCACCCGCGCGGCCTGCCCGCCGGAGAGCGTGCCCACCTCCCGGTCCAGGTCGACCGCCAGCCCGAGGCGGCCGGCGACCTCCTCGGCCCGCTCGTCCAGGTCCGCCCCGCCCAGCGCCAGCCAGGACTCCAGGGCGGTCGAGTATGCCGCTGCGGCCGCCTCGTCCTCCGGGTGCTCGCCCAGCCGCTGCGCGGCGGCGTCCATCCGCGCCTCGGCGACCGCGACCCCGGTGCGGCGGGCGAGCGAGCGCCGGATCGTCTCCCCCTCCAGCGCGTCGGACTCCTGGGTGAGGAGCCCGAGGTGGGCCGTCCGGGGCGAGACGACCACCTCGCCGGCCTCCGGAGGGCGGCGACCGGCCAGGACGTGCAGCAGGGTGGACTTCCCGGCGCCGTTGGGGCCGACGAGCCCCACGACGTCACCGGGGGCGACGACGAGGTCGAGGCCGGAGAAGAGGAGGTTGGCCCCGTGGCCCACGGCCACGTCCCGGGCCTGGATCGTCGCGGTCACGCCCCCATCCTCCCAGCCCGTCCGGGGCCCGACGACCTCGTTCCCGGCGCGCCGACGCCCGCGGGCGCTATGGTGCTGCCCACCCAGCGACCTGGAGGCACCGACATGACCGACGACCTGCCGCTCCTGACGATCCTGCCGCCGGTGCTGGCCATCGTCCTGGTCATCACCACCCGCAAGGTGCTGCTCAGCCTGGGCGCCGGCGTGCTGGCCTGCGCCCTCCTCGTCGCCGACCTCTCCCCCCTGCCGGCCCTGCGCCTGGTGTGGGGGGCCTTCTCCGGGATCTTCTGGGAGGAGGGCGCGGTCAACACCACCTACGTCTACATCCTGGTCTTCACCCTGCTCCTCGGCGTCATCGCCGCCCTCATCATGATGGCCGGCGGGAGCACCGCCTTCGCCGACTGGGCGCTGCAGCGGATCCGGACCCGCCGCGGCGCGACGGTCCTGCCCGCGGTGCTGGGCCTGGTCATCTTCATCGACGACTACTTCAACGCCCTGGCCGTCGGGCAGGTCTCCCGCCCGGTCACCGACCGCATGAACGTCGCCCGCGCCAAGCTCGCCTACCTCATCGACTCGACCTCGGCACCGGTGGCGGTCCTGGCCCCGTTCTCGAGCTGGGGCGCCAGCATCATCGGGATCATGGCCCCCATCGTCGCCGGGTCGACGCTGGCGGTGAGCGACGTCGAGGCCTTCCTCGGTGCCGCGGCCATGAACTACTACGCCGTCGCCGCCATCCTGCTCGTCTGGATCGTCGTGCTGCTGCAGCTCGACCTCGGCCCGATGCGGCGCGAGGAGCGACGCGCGCTGGAGGAGGGACGCACCTACGACGCCTCCGAGGAGGTCCCCGGCGAGCTCGCCGAGGACCTGCCGGTCCACCACCCGGGGGCCAAGCGCGCGCTCGTCGTGCCCTTCCTCGTCCTCGTCGCCGGCGTCCTGGCCGGCATCGCCTGGACCGGCTACCGCGAGGGCGGCAGCTGGGCCCCCCTCGACGTGCTGGCCAGCACGTCGGTGACCGACGCGCTGCTGTGGGGCGGGCTGCTCGGCGTCGCCGCGGCGCTCTACTACTACGTGCGCTACACCTCCTCCAACCCCCGCTTCTCGGCCGCCACCCTGGGCCGGGGGGTGTGGGAGGGCGTCTCGTCGATGCTGCCGGCCGTCTGGATCCTCCTGCTGGCGTGGATGCTCGGCTCGCTCATCGGTGAGCTCGGCACCGGGGAGTACCTCGGCGGCCTGGTCGAGCGCACCGACCTGCCCCCGGCCTGGCTCATCCCCCTCATGTTCGTCCTGGCCGGCGCCATGGCCTTCTCGACCGGCACGTCCTGGGGCTCCTTCGGCATCCTGCTCCCGATCGCGGGGCAGGTCATGGCGACGGTCGAGGGCGGGCCCGAGCTGCTCCTGGCCGCCTTCGGCGCCGTCCTGGCCGGCGCCGTCTGGGGCGACCACTGCTCGCCGATCAGCGACACGACGATCCTGTCCAGCACCGGAGCCAGCTGCAACGTCATCACCCACGTCACCACCCAGCTGCCCTACGCGGTGCTCGGCGCCGTGGTCGCGCTGCTGGGGTACGTCGTGTTCGCCCTCACCCTGAGCACCTGGCTGGGGCTCGTCGCCGTGCTCGCCGGCCTCGCCGTCGTCGCGGTGCTGGGCAAGGTCGTGGCCACCCGTCTCGAGGAGGAGGTCCCCGAGCACGAGCGGGCCCCGGTCGGTCGCGCCCGGTGACCGGCCCGTGGGTCACCTTCGAGGCGCGCCTGGAGCGGCTGCCCTGGGGCCCGAGCGCCTACACGGTCCTCGTCCTGCCCGAGACGCTCGTGCAGGGCGCCCGCGCTCTGGGCACGCGCCGCGTCGAGGGGACGCTGGACCAGGTCGGCGTCAACCTCGGCATCGCCCGGGCGGACGCCGCGCCAGGAGCGTTCGTCCACGTGAGCCGGGCCCTGCAGCGCCGGATGGGGGTGGCCGCGGGTGAGGTCGTCCGCTGCCGGCTCAGGCCCGCCGACCGGGAGGAGGTGCCGCTGCCCGACGACGTGGCCCGGGCCCTGGAGCGGACCGGCACCCAGGAGGCGTTCGAGGTGCTGCCGGGCGCCGAGCGGCGACGGCGTGTCGCCCTCGTCGAGCAGGCCGGGCACCGACGTGCGCGGGCGGACCGGCTCGACGAGCTGGTCCGCGACCTCCTGGCCTAGGACCCGGAGCGCCTGCGACGGGCGGCGGTGGATCACGTTGGAGCGCCGCGCCGCCGCATGCTCAGGGGAATGCCGGCGGCGGCGCGGCTTACGGGACATATCGCTCGACCCGCCCGAGGTGTTACAGGATGTGATGGGTGTCACGACCGGCGCGGCTCGCCGGTGTCCCGGACGCAGCGGGACGGGCGGGCACCGCCGGCGCCCGCCCGTCCTCGTGCCGGTCAGGTCACTCGTTGCCCGGCATGTAGTACTGCTGGGGCAGCGTGTCCCAGAAGGAGGTGTCGACGGTGTTGATCGAGCCGTCGGCGATCGCGCGCGCGGTCGACTCCAGCGTGATGACCGTCTGACGGATGAGGTAGCCGCTGCTGCGGGCGCCCAGGACCGCGGTGGGGTTGGTGTGGTCGGACATGCCGCGCATCTCGAAGAGCAGCGTGGCGATGCCGTACTCCACCGCGAGGCCGTTGCGGCTGATGGTCTCGGCCGAGCCGCCGCCGTAGCGCCCGAGCAGGCCCCAGCCGGTCGAGTCGACGTTGTCGTAGACGACCGCGCCGAGCTGCTTGGAGCGCTCGACGAGCTCGGCGGAGGCGTTGGGGGTGGTCGGGTAGAGGATCGAGCCGGAGACCCACTCGCCGT
>JASKZT010000067.1 GCA_030145965.1 Ornithinimicrobium sp. | reverse complement strand
CTCCTCCCGGACCTGCGTGGCACCACCATGCTCGGCGACACGGGCGCCAACCCGCTCGGCGCCGCCGTCGCGCTCGCCGCCACCCAGGCGCTCGGCCCCCGCGGCCGTCTCGCCGCGCTGACCGTCGTGAGCGGGCTGACCCTGCTCAGCGAGCGCGTCAGCTTCACCCGCGTCATCGAGGCCACCCCGGTGCTGCGCGAGCTGGACCGCTGGGGCAGGCCGCGGTGAGCCCCGGCCCCGAGGCCGGAGCGACACCGGCACGCCCCGGGCGCGAGGCACGCCCCGGGCACGCGGAGCCCGCGGCCCACGGGTCACCCAGCCCGCGGCTCTCGGGGAAGGGACTGCTCGCCGCCGCCGGCGTCGTGGCCGCGGTCACCCTCCTGGCCCGCGTCGTCGGCATGGTCCGCTGGTTCGTCTTCTCCGAGGCCGTGGGCGCGACGTGCGTGGGGCAGCTCTACGCCACCGCCAACCAGGTGCCCAACGTCCTCTTCGAGGTGGCCGCCGGTGGTGCGCTCGCAGCGGTCGCCGTCCCGCTCGTCGCCGGTCACCTGCAGCGGGGCGACGAGGCGAAGGCCGACCGCACCGCCTCCGCCATGCTCACCTGGTCGCTCACCGTGCTGCTGCCGCTGGCGGTCGTCGTGGCGCTCGCGGCCGGGCCGGTCACCTCCTGGCTGCTGGGCGGCCCACCGGCCGGCTGCGACGAGGAGACGGCGGCGGCCGCCGCCCGGCTCATGCTGGTGCTCTTCGCCCCGCAGGTCGTGCTCTACGGCCTGGGGCTCGTGCTCGCCGGCGTGCTGCAGGCGCACCGCCGCTTCCTCGCGGCGGCCCTCGCGCCGCTCCTGTCCAGCGTCGTCGTGGTCGCGGTCTACCTCACGTTCTCCGCCCGTCACGAGCCGGACGTCCCCCTCGCGGACCTGCCGGGCCAGGCGCTGTGGCTGCTGGCCGGGGGCACGACCCTCGGCGTCGCCGCGCTGAGCCTGCCGCTCCTCCTGCCCGCGTCCCGCCTCGGCGTGCGGTGGCGGCCGACCTGGCGCTTCCCCGTCGGAACGGGACGCCGCGCGGGCGCCCTGGCCCTGGCCGGCGTGGCCGTCGTCGGCGCCCAGCAGCTGGCCGCCGTCGTCGTCCTGCTGCTCAGCAACGCCAGCGACGGCGTCGCCGTGCTGACGGTGTGGAACTACGCCCAGACCGTCTACCTGCTGCCCTACGCCGTGCTCGTCGTGCCCCTGGCCACCGTGGCCTTCCCGAGGCTGACCGGCGCACGGGCGGAGGCGAGGGGCGTGCTGCGTCGCGCCCTCGTCCTCGCCGCGGCCGCCTCGGTGGTGTCGGCCGCCGCGCTCGTCGCCGTCCGGGAGCACGTGGGCGACGCCTTCCTCCTCCTCGACGCCGGGCGCGACGGCGCCGGGCGGGCCACCCTGGAGGCGCTGCCGGCGACCCTGGCCGTCCTCGCGCCCGGTCTCGTGGGCTACGCGCTGGTCGCGGTCTGCACCCGTGCGCTCTACGCGGTCGGCTCGCCCCGGCGCGCGGCGGCCGCCGCGTCCGCGGGCTGGGCGGTCGCCGCCCTCCTCCCGATCCTCGTCCTGCCCCCGGGCGCCGGCGCGGGCCGCACCCTCGTCCTCCTGGCGGCCGGGTCGGCCGTCGGGATGAGCGTGGCCGGGCTCCTCCTGCTCGTCGAGGTGGTGCGGGTCTGGGGCGCCGAGAGCGTGCGCGGGACCGTCCGCGGAGCCGGGGGCGCGCTGGCCGGCGCGACCGTCGGCCTGCTCGTCTGCGAGCTGCTGGTCCCCACGTCGGGGGCCGGCTGGGCGGTGGTGCTCGGCCGGGGCACGTTGACCGGCGCGGTCGTCCTGACGACGTCCGCGCTCGGCCTGCGGCTCCTGGCCCCCGCCACGTGGCGGGAGATCGTCGAGAGGGTGCGGTCATGAGGGTGGTGCTGGTCACGGCCCTCGTGGCGGGCGGGGTGGCCACGCACGTGCGCGAGCTCGCGTCCGGTCTGGCGGCGGACGGCCACGAGGTCCTCGTCGCCTGCCCGCCCGCCGTGGTCGGCCTGCTGGGACCGGTGGCGGACCTCGTCCCCGTCGTCGAGGTGCCCGTCGGCGCGCGGCCGCACCCCCTCCGAGACCGCCGCGCGGTCCGTCGGCTGCACGCCGCGGCCGCGGGAGCCGACGTGGTGCACGCCCACGGGCTGCGCGCCGGGGCGCTGGCGGCCACGGCGTGCCGTGGCCTTCGCGGGCGACGCCCCCGCCTGGTCGTCACCCTGCACAACGCGCCGCCGGAGGGCCGGGCCGGCCGGGTCGTCTTCGCCCTCCTCGAGCGGGTCGTCGCCCGGGGGGCCGACGCCGTGCTCGGCGTCTCTCCCGACCTCGTCGAGCGCGCCCGCCGGCTCGGGGCCAGGGACCCGGCCCTGGCCGTCGTGCCGGCCCCTCCGCCCGCCGGTGACACGGTCGGCGGCCTCGACGCCGTGCGCGCGCGGGTGCGGACGTCGCTCGGTCTGGCGCCGGAGCAGCCACCCCTGGTCCTCAACGCCGGCCGGCTGAGCCCGCAGAAGGACCAGGGCGTGCTCGTGGCGGCCATGGACCTGCTGACCGCCCGCCACCTGGAGGACCCGGCCGAGCCGACGGACCCGCCGGTGCTCGTCGTCGCGGGGGAGGGGCCGGCCCGGGCCGCGCTGGAGGCCAGGGTCCGCGCCGGTCACCCGCGCCTGGACGTCCGTCTGGTCGGGCACCGGGCGGACCTGCGCGACCTGCTGCTGGCCGCCGACGTCGTGGTCTCCTCCGCCCGCTGGGAGGGTCAGCCCGTGTGGCTGCAGGAGGCGCTGCAGGCGGGTGCCGCCGTCGTGGCCACGGACGTCGGCGGCACGGCGCAGGTGCTCGGCGACGCCGCCGTCCTCGTGCCGCGCGACGCCGGTGCCCCCGGCCTGGCCCGTGCCCTCGAGCGGCTCCTCGCCGACGGCGTGGCCCGGCAGGAGCTGCGCCGCCGCGCCCTCGAGCGCGCCCGCCGGCTGCCCCGCCCCGAGGACGCGGTGGCCGCCGCGCTCACGGCCTACCGGCCGCCGGGACGGGCCTGAGCATGCCCCCGCCACGCCGCGCGGCAGCCCGCGTCCACGCCGGCGCCGGCGTCGCGTAGGCTGGTAGCCCGTGGTGGAGACGACTAAGCACATCTTCGTGACCGGGGGCGTCGCCTCCTCGCTCGGCAAGGGGCTGACGGCCTCGAGCCTGGGGTTCCTGCTCAGGTCCCGCGGGTTGAGGGTGACGATGCAGAAGCTGGACCCCTACATCAACGTGGACCCGGGGACGATGAACCCGTTCCAGCACGGCGAGGTCTTCGTCACCGAGGACGGCGCCGAGTGCGACCTGGACATCGGGCACTACGAGCGCTTCCTCAACACCAACCTCTCCGGACGGTCCAACGTCACGACGGGGCAGGTCTACAACGACGTCATCGCCCGCGAGCGGCGCGGGGAGTACCTCGGCGACACCGTCCAGGTCATCCCGCACATCACCAACGAGATCAAGG
>JASKZT010000064.1 GCA_030145965.1 Ornithinimicrobium sp. | reverse complement strand
CTCGGTGTAGCGGCCCTCCTGGTCCACGGTGCCCTGGACGAAGGACGGCGTCAGCCGCACCCCGTCGTTGGCGATGGTCTGGAAGACGGCGACCTGCTGCAGGAACGAGCCGGAGTAGCCCTGGCCGAACATCAGCGTGTAGGGGGTCGTGGCGCTCCAGCCCGACGTGCCCGGCTGCGGCACCAGGCCGGCCGACTCGCCGGGCAGCCCGTGCCCGACGGGGCTGCCCAGGCCGAACTTGCGGATCCACTCGTAGAGCTTGTCCTCGCCGAGCTTCTCGCCCGCCAGGATGGTGCCCATGTTGGAGGACTTGGCGATGACGCCGGCGAAGGTGAGGTGCTGGACCGGGTGCGGCTCGACGTCGTGGAAGGCCTGGCCGCCGCGCGGCAGCGACACGGGGACCTCGACCGGGGTGTCCCGCTCGACGAGCCCCTCCTCCACCGCGGCGGCCGCGGTGATGAGCTTGGCGGTCGAGCCCGGCTCGTAGACGTCCTCGATCGCGGCGTTGCGCATGTCCTCCGAGGCCTGCGTCTCGTCGGCGGGGTCGAAGCCGGGATAGCTGGCCAGGGCCACGATCCGGCCGGTCTCGACGTCCTGCACCACGGCATACCCGCGCAGGGCCCCGGCCTCCTCGACCCGCTGGCGGATCGCGTCGTAGGCGTACCACTGCAGGTCGGCGTCGAGGCTGAGGCGGACGTCCTGGCCCGGCAGGGCCGGCTCCTCGCGGTAGAGGCCGGTGCTGATGCGCTCGCCGCTGGAGCCGACCTCGAAGACCGCCTCGCCGGGCAGGCCGGTCAGGCCGTCGTGGTGGACCAGCTCGATGCCGCCGGCGGGCAGGCCGCCCGCGCCCATCCACCCGATGAGCGGCGCGGCGGCCTCGCCCAGCGGGTAGTCGCGGCGCATGACCTCCTCGGCGCTGACGCCGCGCACGCCGCGGCCGCGCAGCTCCTGCCAGGTCCGGGGCGAGACGTCGCGGACGAGGATCGTGTAGCGCTCCCCCAGCGGCTCGCTCAGGGCCTGGAGGATCTGGCCGGGGTCGGCGCCGGTGACCTCGGAGACGACCTGCGCGGCCGCGGCGAAGCCCTCGGCGACGACCTCGCCCTCCTCGTCCTTGAGCGTGTAGTCCTCGACGAGCGTGGGGTCGGCGATGATGTGGCGGCGCTCGACGCTGACGGCCAGCTCGGCGCCGTGGACGTCGGTGATCGTGCCGCGCTGGGCCGGGATGGCCTTGACCTCGAGCCGGCCGTTGACGGCGGCGGCCGAGACGCTCGCCGCGTCCAGGCCCTGCAGGCGCACCAGCTGGGCCGCGAAGAGGCTGAGCACGACGAGCACGCCGAGCAGCAGCGTCCGCATGCGCCGGCGGGGGTGGACGACGCCAGGAGCGACGGGGCCGCGGCGGTTCGTGCGCGCTGCTGTCACGGGCGGTCGATCCCCCTCATCGCAGGTGGTCCGTGGGTCGGTGGTCAGTCGTCCTGCGACGCCACGCCCGTGGAGGGCAGGTCCACGGTAATCGTGCGGCCGTCGTCGACCGTGGAGGCCACGCCGGTGATCGCGCCGTCGGACAGCCGCAGCGTCGCGGTGGAGGTCGAGGGCACCATGTCGAGGTCGCGGGCCGCCTCGGCCAGGGTCTCGGCGGACTGCAGGTTGGCCAGCTCGGCCTCCAGGGTCACCCGCTGGTCGTGCAGGACGGTCGCCTCCGCGCCGAGCCGGGACAGGATGTAGGAGCCCTCGGCCCGGGCGGTGTTGAGCAGCAGCACGGCGGCGAAGGTGCCGAGCACGACGAGCAGGCAGAGCAGGCGGAAGCCGGCGTGCGCGACCGCGGGCGCCGCGGAGACGACCCGCGTGCGGCCGCCGCGGGCGGTGGCGGGACGGGCCGTGGCGCCGCGGGAGAGGCCCGGGCGGGTCAGGGTGCGGCTGGGGGCGGAGCCGCCCAGCCGGGCGGCGACGGTCATCTGGCTCATCGGGGCACCTTCGTCAGGACTGGTCGGGGGTGGTCCGTGTGCGCTCGGCGGCGCGCAGGCGGACGGAGGCGGATCGGGGGTTGGCGGCGACCTCGGCCTCGCCTGCCTGCTCGGCGCCGCGGACGAGCAGCCGCAGCCACGGCTGCTGCTCCGGGAGCTCGACGGGCATGCCGTGGGGGGCCGAGCTGGTGGCCCCCGCGGCGAGCCCGCGCTTGGTGATGCGGTCCTCCAGCGAGTGGTAGGACAGCACGACGAGGCGCCCGCCCACGTCGAGCGAGCGCAGGGCGTGCGTGAGGCCCTGGGACCAGACGCTGAGCTCGGCGTTGACCTCGATGCGCAGCGCCTGGAAGGTGCGCTTGGCCGGGTGGCCGCCGCTGAGCTGGGAGGCCGCCGGGACGACGTCGTGCAGCAGCGCGACGAGGGAGGCGGAGGTGGTGAAGGGCTCCTGCTCGCGCTGGCGCACGATCGCCCGGGCGATGGGCCGGGCGAAGCGCTCCTCGCCGTACTCGCGCAGGATGCGCATCAGCTCGCCCGCCTCGTAGGTGTTGAGCACGTCCGCGGCGGTGAGGCCGGTGCTCTGGTCCATGCGCATGTCGAGCGGCGCGTCGGTGCGGTAGGCGAAGCCGCGGTCGACCTCGTCCAGCTGCAGCGAGGAGACGCCGAGGTCGAAGAGGACGGCGTCGGCCCGCCGCAGCGGCGGCTCGAGCCCGGCGAGGACCGCCGGCACGTCGTCGCTGACGGCGTGCACCCCGGTGAACCGGTCGCCGAAGCGCGCCAGGCGCCCGCGGGCCAGCTCCAGCGCCTGCGGGTCGCGGTCGATGCCGACGGCGCGGGCCGACGGGCAGGCCTCCAGGACCGCCTCGGTGTGCCCACCCATGCCGAGCGTGCCGTCGACGAAGACGGCGCCGTCGTGCTGGAGCGCCGGGGCCAGCAGCTCCACGCAGCGCTCGAGCATGACGGGGGTGTGCCGCTCCTGGGCGGGCACCTCCGACCGGACACGTCGGGTGGTGGGGTCCTGGGGCTGGTCGGTCATGGTGTCGGCCCGGGCGGTGGTCGCGGTGCGCCGGTGTCCTGCGGTCCTGTCCCGGTCCCTGGTCCCCTACCGTCCGACCCCGGCTCCGTGGCCCGGCACCGGGGAAGTGGTGCCGGGAGGAGAGCCGACCCGGGTCCCGCGCACGTGGTGCCGGGTTCCGGGGCACGCGGTCCGGCACGGGGGAAGTCGTGCCGGCGTCGCGGGCGGTCGTGGACGGGAGGAGGCCAGGGACAGGGAGAGGTGGCGCGCTGCGCGGCTCACATGAGTCCGGGCACCACCTCCTCCGACTGCTCGGC
>JASKZT010000059.1 GCA_030145965.1 Ornithinimicrobium sp. | reverse complement strand
CGACGGCCGGTGCCCCGGCGGACCCGCCCGACGCGGCGGGCCCGGCACCCCGCGACGTCCCGGTCGGACGCGGCCCGACGGTCGAGGCGGAGGAGCGCCGACCGTCGAGGGCGCCGATCTCCGCGAGGAGCGGGAGCGCGCCGAGCCGCTCGGCGACCTCGCGCGCGGCGGCCAGCAGCTCGCGCGCGCGGACGGCGTGCTCCGGCCCGGCCTGGGCGAGGACCGAGGCCAGGCGGGTCGCCGACCGGGCGTGCTCGACGGCGTGGCCCAGCCGGTCGAAGGCCTCGACCGCCTCCTCCCACGCCGTCACCAGCTGGTCGAGGGCGGGCGGGTCGACGCCGGCCCGCCAGCGCAGGCGCAGGTGCTCGGCGCGGTGCCTGGCCGTCCAGGCGAGACCCTCGGGGCCGTCGACGCGGTCGAGCTCGGCGCGCCGCAGCGCCACGGCCCGCTCGTCGGCGACGAGCCGCTCCCCGACCTCCACCAGGTGCGACCGCTCCGGGCCGGCGGCGAGCGCGGCCCGCGTCGCGAGGTGCCCGAGCAGCAGCGCGCCGAAGCGCACCTGCGCGGCGAAGCTCGACACGTGCCACAGCCCGCGCACGGTCGCCACCGCCTCGTCGTAGGCGGCGACCGCTCCGTCGACGTCCCCCGCGTCGCCGCGGACGTCGATCGCCGGACCGGTGACCAGCACGACGGCCCACCCGTCGCGCAGCGCCGACGCGCGCAGGGCGGCCACCCGGCCCGCCGCCGCGGGGTCGCCCCGCCCGGCCAGGGTATGGAGCGACAGCGCCTCCAGGAGCGGGGCGAGCACCGCCGGCGGCGTCTCCCCCGTGACGTCGGCCAGCCGGTCGACCTCCTCCCAGTCCCCGGCCATGTAGGCCGTGATCCCCGCGAGAAGGCGCCCGTCGAAGCCGAACGGCGCCCACGGCCGGGCGTCCTGGCGCGAGAGCTCGGCGGCCTCGCGGTAGTAGGGCCGGGCCTCCGCGGTCCGGCCGTGCTCGAGGAGGATGCCGCCCATCTGGTGCAGCGCCCGCACGAGGCCGGCCGTGTAGCCCGAGCGCCGCAGCCGCCGGATGACCGCCGCCATCGCCTCGGTCGCGGCGTCGGGGTCGCCGGCGTAGGACGTGAGGCGGCTCAGGGTGGTCGCGGCCTCGGACTGCGTCCGCTCCAGCCCCAGCTCGCCCGCCAGGTCGTGGGCGACCGTCGCGGCCCGGGTGGCGACCTCGAAGCGGCCGCGGTCCGCGAGGGCCCGCGCGTGCACGGTCAGCGCCCGGGCACGACGGACGCTGCGCTCCTCCCCCAGCAGGTCGAGGGCCTCCTCGCTCGCGGCCAGGGCGCTCACCCCCGCCTCGTCGACGAGCAGCGCGGCGTGGGCCAGGGCGACGAGGACGTCGGCGCGCACGGCCGCGTCGCGAGGCCCGTCCGGCCCCGCGCCGGTCCCCGTCCGGTCATCCTCCCTGGCCCCGACCCCCGGCAGCCTGAGGTCGCCGGCCGTCACCGGGGTCAGCTCGCCGGCGCGCTCGGCCGTGCCCTCCCCCGGGAGGGCGGAGGGCCCGCGGTCGACCGCCCCACCGGTCGCGCCTGCCTCCTGGCGCAGCAGCTCCAGCGCGCGGGGGGCGTCGCCGGCGGTGATGAGGGCGTCGGCGGCGTGCAGCAGGACGTGCGTGCGGTCGACGTCGGACGCCGCCGCGACGGCCGGCATCCCGAGCAGGTCGAGGGCGGTGAGGAGGTGCCCGGCGGCCTCGTCCGGCCCGCCGACGCCCAGCGCGTCCTGGCCGGCCTGCACCGACGCGACGACGGCGGTGACGAGGTCATGCCCCAGCCGCGCGTGGCGCGCCAGCTCGGCCGCCGCACCGGGCGCCCGACCCTCGCCCAGCGCACGGGCGCAGGCGGCGTGGATGCGGGCGCGCTCCCCCGGCAGCAGGTCGTCGTAGACGGCCTCCCCGAGCAGGGCGTGCCGGAAGGCGTAGGTGGCGTCGGCCAGGGGCAGGAGGATGTTGGCCTCGACGGCGGCCCGCAACGCACCGTCGAGGGCATCGCCGGGCAGGTCGACGACCTCGGCCAGCAGGGCGTGCGGCACCCGCCGACCCACGCAGGCGGCGGCCCGCACGACGGTGCGGGCGTCGTCGGGCAGGCGGTCGAGACGGACGAGCAGGAGGTCGGCGAGATCGGTCGGCAGGGCCTCGTCGCCCAGCTCGCGCGCCACGACCAGCTCCTCGGCGAAGAAGGCGTTGCCCTCGGCGCGGCGCACGATCTCCTCGAGCGTGCGCCGGTCGGACAGGCCGGGCCGCACCGCGCGGACCAGAGCACGCACGTCGGCGTCGCCCAGCGGCGTGAGGTGCATGCGGTGCACCGACGGCATCCGGCCCCACTCGGCCAGGGCACGTCGCAGCGGGTGGCGGCGGTGCAGGTCGTCGGCCCGGTAGGAGGCCACGACCGAGACGGGGGTCGCGAAGCCGCGGGCGAGGAGGAAGGAGAGCAGGTCCCGGGTCGACCGGTCGGCCCAGTGGACGTCCTCGACGACGAGGAGGACCGGGCGGTCGGCGGCGAGCGTCTCGAGCACCCCGTGGAGGGCCTCGAAGAGCTCGGCCCGGACCGCACCGTCGTCGCCGTCGTGCCCCTGCCGGGAGGTGACGTCGCCGCCACCGGGTGCGGCAGGGGGCCAGGACATCCCCCCGAGGTCGCCGCCGGGCGCCGGGGCAGCGGTGAGCACCCGGCCGGCGGGCAGCAGCCGCGCCACGGCCGGGTGGTGGGCCACGACCGGCGCCACGAGGTCCCTGGCGTCGGGGTCGAGGCGGCCGAGGATCTCGGTGAAGGGCAGGAGCGGCAGCGCGCTGTCGCCGAAGTCGAGGCAGTGCCCGACGAGCACGCGCCACCCCTGCGCGCCGGCCCGGGCCCCCAGCTCGGTCAGCAGCCGGGTCTTGCCCACGCCGGCGTCGCCGCCGAGCACGACCGGGGCCGGCCTCGGGTCGGTGCCGAGGCCGACCCTGCCCTCGAGCTCGGCCAGCTCCTCGTGCCGCCCCAGCAGGGGCGTCGCCGCGTGCTCCTCCGGTGTCACGTCTCCCATCATGGCGGCCAGGAGGGACAGATCCGGTCCGCGGTCGACGACGGCAGGGATGGCCCGGGTCCCCGAGCTCACCGGGCGGCTGCGCCGGCGCCGGCGACGACGCGGTGCCGGGGGGTCGACGGGTGCGCCTCGTGCGCGGCGGCGGACCAGCGGCGACGGCGCAGCCGCAGGAGCACGGGTCCGCCCCAGGCCCGGCGCAGCTGCTCTCGGCGGTAGGTGCTCTCGACCTCGAGGAAGGCGGTGGTGGTGAACATGACGGTCCCTTCGCAGGTGCCGGACCCGGGTGGTCCGACACCTGCAAGACTCGTCGTCTGAGGTAGGTCGGGACATCGGTCGACGTCCCTAACCTGCGCCCGGCGCCTACCTCAGAGGCAGGTCGTCGCCTACCTCAGGAGCCCTGACCGGGGGCCGCGGGCAACCTCAGGACGCGGTGCCCTCACGGCGCAGCCGCAGGGCGGCGCGCGCCTGCTCGATCTCCTCCCAGGGGATGGTCTCGGTGTCGCGCTCGAGCGTCTCCTCGGGGCCCTTGCCGGCCAGCAGGACCGTGTCGTCGGGCGCGGCGGTCAGCACCGCGCGCCGGATCGCCTCCGTGCGGTCTGCGACGGAGACGAAGTTGGAGCGTCCCGCCTCGCGGGCGCCCCGTTCCATCTCCTCGAGGATGTCGCGCAGCGGGGTGGTGCGGTGGTCCTCCTCGGTGAAGACGGCGTGGTCGGCGAGCCGGGTGGCGACCTCCCCGAGGGGGGCTCGCTTGGAGGGGTCGCGGGGGCCGCCGGCCGAGCCGAGGACGACCCAGAGGTCGCCGTCGGTGGTGACCCGCACGGTCCCGAGCGCCTTCTCCAGGCTCGGCGGGGTGTGGGCGAAGTCGACGATGACCCGGGGGTCACCCTCCTCCCGCTCGACCATCTCCATGCGCCCGGCGACACCGCCGAAGGACGCGAGGGCGGCGACGAGGTCGGCCGTCGCCACGCCGGTCGCCGACACCCCGGCCAGGGCGGCGAGGGCGTTGGCGACGTTGAAGCGCCCGATCATCGGCAGGGTGGCGCGGTGGTCCCCGTCGGGGGCGTGCACGGTGAAGGTGATCGCGTCGGGCCCCTCCACCACGTCGCTCGCGCGCCAGTCCGCGTCGGCGCCCTCGGCGGAGTAGGTCGTGGCCGTTCGCCCGCCCTCGGTCGCCAGCGGCACGAGGCGCTCCACCCACGGCAGGTCGTCGGCGTTGAGGACGCTGTGCCCGGCGCGCTGCACCAGCTTGGCCTTGTCGGCGAAGTACTGCTCCATCGTGCCGTGGAAGTCGAGGTGCTCCCCGGTGAGGTTGGTCCAGACGGCCACGTCGTAGGAGACGCCCCGGACCCGGTCCATCGCCAGCGCGTGGGAGGAGGACTCGACGACGGCGGCGGTGGCCTCGTGCCGCACCATCTCGCGCAGGATGTGCTGGACCTGGGGGGCCTCCGGGGTGGTGAAGTGCGACGGAGGCTGGCGCAGCACGCCGTCGGGCAGCTCGTAGCCGATGGTCGACAGCAGCCCGGTGGGGCGGCCGGTCGCGCGCAGCAGGTGCAGCGCCAGGCAGGAGGTCGTCGTCTTGCCGTCGGTCCCCGTCACGCCGAGCACCGTCAACCGGTCGCTGGGCCGCCCCATGACCGCGGTCGCGGCGTCGGCGAGCGCGGCCCGGGCGTCGGGGACCCGCAGGTAGGGGACCGGGCACAGCGCGTGCTCGGGCAGGCCCTCGCCGAGCACGACGACGGCCCCGGCCTCGACCGCCTCACCGATGAAGGAGTGGCCGTCGAAGCGGGCGCCCCGGATCGCGACGAAGGCCTGTCCCGGGCGGATCCAGTCGGCCTGGTGGCTGACACCCGTCACCTCGGTGTC
>JASKZT010000355.1 GCA_030145965.1 Ornithinimicrobium sp. | reverse complement strand
GAGTCGCCGACGATGACGTGCAGGCGGCGGTAGCGCTCGGGGTCGGCGTGCGGCTCGTCGCGGGTGTTGATGATGGGCCGGGAGCGGGTGGTGGCCGAGGACAGCCCCTCCCACATGTGGTCGGCGCGCTGGGAGACGAGGTAGGTCGCGCGCTCCCCCACGACGTGCAGGCGCCCGGCGCCGCTCACCAGCTGCCGGGTGACGAGGAAGGGCACGAGCGTGTCGGTGACCCGCTCCAGGCGCGGGGTCCGGGCGATGAGGTAGTTCTCGTGCGAGCCGTAGGAGTTGCCGCGGGAGTCGACGTTGTTCTTGAGCACGTAGACCGTCGCCTCGAAGCCCTCCTCGGCCAGGCGCTGCTCCGCGTCGTCGGCGAGGTCCTGGACGATGAGCTCGCCCGCCTTGTCGTGGGCGACGAGGTCGAGCAGGTCGGTGCACTCGGCGGTGGCGTACTCGGGGTGGCTGCCCACGTCGAGGTAGAGCCGCGAGCCGTTGACGAGGAAGACGTTGCTCGAGCGCCCCCAGGCCACGACCTTGCGGAAGAGGTAGCGGGCGACCTCCTCGGGCGAGAGCCGGGCGCTGCCGCGGAAGGTCGCGTTGACCCCGAACTCGGTCTCGATCCCCATGACCCGGCGGTCGAGGGGCTGGGGGCTCACTGGCCGCCCTTCTGCACGAAGCCGTGCACGAAGTCGGAGGCGTTGGTCTCCAGGACGCCGTCGATCTCGTCGAGGAGGGAGTCCAGCGCCTCGTCGCGCCCGGTGTCGCGGCCCTGCGGGGCGGCGGCGGGCTCCGGCGCCTCGGGCTCGGGGGCCCCGTCGTCGCGGCGACGGGAGGAGTACTGCTGCGCACCTGCCATGACCAGATCCTCTCAGACGTCCTCGCTCGCCAGCTCGGTCAGGAGCGTGGCGGTGCGGGCGTGGCGGTCGAGCAGGTCGCCGACCCGCTCGCGGGTGGCCGAGGTCGGCTCGGGGACCTGCACGCGGCGCAGCCGTCCGCGCTCGTCGACCATGACGACGGAGTCCCAGGAGGCGCCCCGCACGTCGTCGCCGAAGCGCCGCACGCACTCGCCGCGGAACCAGGCGCGCGTGTCCTCCGGCGGGTCGGTGACCGCGGCGGCGACCGCCTCCTCCGGGACGAGCCGCTCCAGGTGGCCGGCGGCGCGGAGCCGCTGCGCCAGCCCGCGGGCGGGGTCGAGGTCGTGCCACTGGATGTCCATCGCGGCCAGGCGCGGGTCGTCCCAGCCGGCCCCGCTGCGGTCGCGGTAGCGCTCGAGGAGGGACAGCTTGGCGACCCACTCGACCTGCCCCGCGCACTCGGCGGGGTCGCGGCGCAGCCCGTCCAGGACGGTGCGCCAGCGGGTCAGCACCTCGGTCGTGTCGTCGTCCGGCTCCCACGCCTCGTGCCCCGACCCGGCGGCGCGCTCCACGGCCTCCAGGTAGGCCTCGAGCACGTCCGTGCCGGTCACGCTGCGCCCGTCGGCGGTGGGCACGGCCGCCCGCAGGGTCGGGTCGTGGGAGACCGTCCGCGCGGCGGCGACGGGGTCGGCCAGCGTGAGGTCGGGGACCTCGTCGGGGTGGGTCTCCACCAGCCGCAGCACGGCGCTGAGGGAGCCGACGGCCAGGAGCGTCGTGACGTCGGCCATCGTCGCGTCGCCGACGATGACGTGCAGGCGGCGGTGCAGGTGCGGGGTGGCGTGCGGCTCGTCGCGGGTGTTGACGATGGGGCGGCGCAGCGTCGTCTCCAGGCCGACCTCGGCCTCCAGGTAGTCGGCGCGCTGGCTGAGCTGGAAGCCGGGCCGCTCGCTCGCCGGGCCGAGACCCACCCGGCCCGCGCCCGCGACGACGGGGCGCGCGACCAGGAAGGGGATCAGCTGGCGGGCCAGCCGGTCGAACGGCACGGTCCGGGGCACGAGGTAGTTCTCGTGCGTGCCGTAGGAGGCGCCCTTGCCGTCGACGTTGTTCTTGTAGAGCCGCACCTCGCGTCCGCCCGCCGCGAGCGTGCGCACCGCCGACAGCGCCACCAGCTCGCCGGCCCGGTCGTAGCGGACCGCCTCCCGCGGTGAGGTGACCTCGGGCGAGGAGTACTCCGGGTGGGCGTGGTCGACGTAGAACCGGGCGCCGTTGGAGAGCACCGAGTTCGCGATCGTCGGGTCCTCGACGTCGGTCAGCTGGGAGACGTCCGCCAGCGCCCGGGCCATCTCGTAGCCGCGCGCGTCGCGCAGCGGCGTCTCGTCGGCGTAGTCCCACCCCGAGCCGGTCGGCATGGCCGCCCGGGGCCCGGCTCCCGCGGCGTAGGCGCGGACGACCTGCCCGGAGAGCAGCATCGGGGAGAGCAGGTCGCCCCGGGCGTCGACCTGCGTGCTCGTGATGCCGAGCTCGGTCTCGATCCCCAGCACCCGACGCACGCTCATGCGCTCACCCTACGAGGCGGGACAGGACCGTCTGGACCAGCGCGCCGTACTCCCGCACGACCGCGTCCTCCTCCTCGCCGCCCCGCTCGAGGAGGCGGAAGGTCCGCACGCCGGCGGCCAGCCCGATCATGAGGCAGGCCAGCTCCTCGGCGTGGCGCACGTTGTCGCCGTGGAGGGGGAAGCGGCCGAGGAAGCGCTCCCGGAAGTCGGCCAGCGCCGCCGCGCGGTCCGGCGCGTCCTGGAGGAGGTACATCGCCCGCAGCCACGGCTCGGCGGCGTCCTCGTCCCGGCGCTGGAGCATGCGGCGCACGAGCAGCTCGCCCATGCCGTCGATCGGGGTGCCGGGCAGCAGGGGCGAGGGCTCCGCGGGCGTGGCGAGGGCGTAGAGCTGCTCCTTGGAGCCGGCGATCTTCATCACGAGCGCCGGCGAGACGCCGGCCTGGGCCGCGACCTCCCGGATCGTCACCGCGGCATACCCCCGCTCGCCGAAGAGCCGGCGGGCCACCTGCAGCACCTCCTCGCGCGTGGCGGACCCGCGGGCGGCGCCGCCCTCGGCGTCGGGCTCGGTGCTCACCGCCGCTCCCCCGCCGCGGCCGCGACGGGCACCGGCTGCGTCGGCTCCCGCGGGACGCCGGTCTGGATGTCGATGTCGAGGGTCGCCGAGGTGGCGTGCACGGTGAGCGCACGCGACCGGGTGCGCCCGGTGGCGTGGTCGACGACGGTGAGGACGTAGCGCCCCGGCGGCGGCAGGCCGATCTCGTAGGCGCCGTCCTCGTCGGCCGTCGCCGTGCCGACGTACTCCCCCGAGTGCCGGATGAGGGAGATGAGCACGCCGCCGAGCGGGTGCCCGCCGTCGGTGACGTGCCCGGAGAGGAGGAGCCGCCGGGTCATCGTGACCGGGGCCGCCTCCCCGGCCTCGAGGTCGACGAGGCCGGACTGGGGGGCCCAGCCGTCGGCGGAGACGACGAGCAGGTAGCGGCCGGGCTCGGGCAGGGCCAGCGCGAAGCGGCCCTCGTGGTCGGTGCGGCCCCAGTCGACGTGGCGGCCGTCGGGGTGGAGGACGGTCGCGACGGCCTGGCGCAGCGGACGGTCCTGCGGGCCGAGCACCTGGGCGCGGACGAGGACCTCGGGCTGCTCGTGGTCGACCTTGACGTGGGTGCGCTCGCCCGTCGGCGCGGGCGCGCCCGTGCGGTCGGCGGCCTCGCGCACCTGCTGCGGGCGGCGGATGAAGGCGGCGATGAGCGCGCCGCCCAGGGCCGCGACCGCACCGGCCCAGAAGACGGTCTGGTAGGCGGTCAGGGTCGGGACCTGCGCGCCGGCGACCGTGGTCATCGTCGACGCCGCGAAGACCGCCGCGACCATGGCGGAGGCGGAGGAGGTGCCGATCGAGCGGAGCAGGGTGTTCAGGCCGTTGGCCGAGGCGGTCTCGGTGATGGGGACGGCGCGCATGATGAGCGTCGGCATCGCGGCGAAGGCCAGCGCGGTGCCCAGCGAGGCCACGGCGGAGGTGACCATGACCTCCAGGACCGACCCGTGCAGCAGCGAGCGGGCCACGAAGCCGACCGCCATGACGAGCGCGCCGGCGACGAGCACGATGCGCGGGCCGTAGCGGCGGATGAGGGCGGCCGAGACCGGTGACATCGCGACCATGAGGATGCCGCTGGGCAGCATCCACAGGCCGGTCGCCACGACCGAGAGCCCGAAGCCGTAGCCCGTCTCGACCGGCATCTGCACCTGCTGCACCGAGGTGAGGAAGTTGGCGAACATCGCGAAACCGACGAGGACCGAGGCGGTGTTGGTCAGCACCACGGTCCGCCGCATCGAGGTGCGGATGTCGACCAGCGGCTGGCCGGTGCGCAGCTCCCACGGGACCCAGGCGGCGAGCACCAGGCCGGAGGCGACGAGGAGCGAGAGGGTCAGCGGCGACAGGAACCCCCACGACCCCGCCTTGCTCACCGCGAGGAGGAAGCAGGTCAGCGCGACCGAGAGGAGCCCCGCGCCGACGTAGTCGAAGCGCCCGCGGGTGCGCACGGTCGACTCCGGCACGACCCGCATCACCGCGACGAGCATGACGGCCGCGAAGCCTCCGGAGACGTAGAAGAGCGTGTGCCAGTCCCACCGGTCGTAGATCACGCCGGCCAGCGGCATCCCGACCGCTCCCCCGATGCTCAGCGTGGCCGACATGAGCGCGACGCCCCCGCCGACCCGCTCGGCCGGGAGGTGGTCGCGCATGATGCTGATGCCGACCGGGACGAGGCAGGCGCCGAGCCCGGTCAGACCGCGCCCGACGAGGACGACGGTCAGGCTCGTGCTCAGCGCGGCCACGACCGAGCCGATGATGACCGCCCACATGCAGACGATGAGCATGAGGCGCTTGCCGAACATGTCGGCCAGGCGCGACACGATCGGGGTCCCGACGGCCGCGGTGAGCAGCGTGACCGTGACCAGCCAGGACGCGTTGTCGCTGGTCGTGCCCAGGATCTCGGGGAAGTCCGGCAGGAGCGGCAGCACGAGGGTCTGCTGGAGGGAGACGAGGGTGCCGCACAGCGCGAGGACGGCGATGACGAGGCCGGTGGAGGGGGGACGACGGGCCGCCGCCGACTCGGGTGAACGCATGTTCACGATTCTACGTCGTGCGAGCATGGGGCCGTGACCAAGCCCGCCTTCTTCCTGGACCTGCTGGTCGTGCTCCTCTTCGCCGCCGCGGGGCGGGCCAGCCACGACCTGGGTGACGACGTGCTCGGCGTGCTGGGGACGGCCTGGCCCTTCCTCGTCGGGCTCGTCGTCGGCTGGGTCGCGGTGCTGCGCCAGCGCGGTCGCGGCCCGTGGTGGCTCGACGGCCTGGTCGTCGCCGTCTGCACGCTCGTCGTCGGCATGCTGCTGCGCTCGGTCTCCGGCGGCGGCACCGCGTGGGCGTTCGTCCTCGTCGCCACCGGCACGCTGGTCGCCGGGCTCGTCGGCTGGCGCGCCGTCGCCGCGCTCGTGGCCAGCCGCGGACGGTCCGGCGGCGCCGCCGCCTGAGGCTCCCTACAGGTAGGGGCCGTGGGTGCCCTGCTCGACCGAGCGCCCGGGGTGGGTGCCCGAGGAGTCGCCCACGAGCGTGCGGATGTAGACGATGCGCTCGCCCTTCTTGCCCGAGATCCGTGCCCAGTCGTCGGGGTTGGTGGTGTTGGGC
>JASKZT010000052.1 GCA_030145965.1 Ornithinimicrobium sp. | reverse complement strand
GGCGCCGCCGGCGGCGCCGGCGGCGCCGGCGGCGCCGGCGACCCCGCGGCCGGCGGGGGCACCCGTGGGCAGACCCGGCACGGGCTCCGGCGGCCGGGAGACCTGGCCGGAGGCGGTCGACCTGTCCCTCTACGAGGCCGACCCCGACCCGGAGCGCGCCGCGGCCGTCCTGGACGGCGCCTTCGGTCACGGATACCTGGTGCAGACCGGCGGCCCAGCCCGGCTGCCCGGCTTCCTCGCGCGGTGGCAGGTCACCCAGGTCGGGCCCCTGTGGCTGCACACCGCGCCGCGGACCGTCCTCACCGTCGTCGGGTCGGAGGAGGCCGACGCCGACGTCGTCCTCCTCGGCCACCCGGTGGACATCGACGCCGGCACGGTCGACGCCCGCGCCATCGGTGAGGGGCTGCTGCGGCTGCTCACCAGCGCCGGCCCCGAGGCGATGGTGCGCTCGGCGGCCTACCTCGCCGGCCGGTGGACGCTCGTGGCCCGACGCGCCGCGGAGGTGCTGGTCGTCCCGGACATGATGGCCAGCCAGCCGGTGTTCTACGCCGGCGACAACCGCTCGGCCACCCTCGCCTCCTCCGAGATCCTCGTCGGGCTGGCCCGCGACCTGCCGGCCTCCCGCGAGGTGCGCCAGGTCATGGCGCGTGCCCGCGCGGCCCGTCGGACCGGGGTCATCTATGCCCCGGGCCTGCTGACCATGGTCGAGGACGTGCTGCCGCTGGTGCCCAACTGCCTGCTGCGGCTGCGCCCGGGCGCGCCGGGCCCGCTCGTGCACGAGCGCTTCTGGCCGTGGGAGCCGCGCGTCGAGGACGCCGACGTCGAGCGCGTCCACGCCGACTTCCGCGAGCGCATGCAAGCCCACCTGCGGCTGCTCGGCCGGCTCGGGCCGCTGTCGTGGAGCCTCACCGGCGGCATGGACAGTCGTGTCTCGCTGGCGCACCTCGCCGTGCCGGCACCGCAGGGCACGAGCGCCTTCACCTACCTCAACCCGCGCGACCTGGCGCGCTCCGCCGACGTGGCCGACGACCTCTTCGTGCCCAACGCCCTGGCCTCGCGGCTCGGGCTGCCGCACCGCGTGCTGCGGTGGCGCCAGCCTCCGGCGGGGTCGGTCTTCGAGCGGCTGCACCGTGCGACGTACCCGCTGAGGGGGGCCTCCAACGGCGCCGCCTACGCGATGTGGGCCGACCTGCCGCGGAACATCGTCGAGGTGCAGTCGATGGGCGGCGAGATCGGCACCGTACATTCCCGGGTCCGCAACGACGAGCCGATCGGACCCTCGATGCTCGCCGTCCAGTGGCTGGGGAAGGTCGCCAGGGGCATCGACCTCTTCCGTCCCGTCTTCGCCGACTGGCAGGAGCACGCGCAGTTCGAGGAGTCGCGCCTGCTCGGCTACAAGCCGCACGACCTCATCTACTGGGAGCATCGGATGGGTCGCTGGGGGCAGCGCAAGGCGCTCGATGGTGACCTCAGCCACCGGATCATGATCGCCTACCACGACCGGCGACTCATGGAGATCATGCACCGCCTGCCGGAGCCGGACCGCATCGGCAAGGTTCTGTACGACCGCGTCCTGCGCGACCGTCCGGACCTGCAGGTCGAGAGGAGCTAGGCCGGGCGGTCCGCGCCCTGAGGGTCGGTCCCGCACCACTCCTCGCACGGGCGCACGACGGGCTCCCACGGTCCGGGGTCGGCGCTGCGCGAGACGTGGCTCGGGGGGTAGGGGTTGTCGACCGGCACCGGTCCGTGAAGGACCCCCGGCGGCCGGCCCGCGAGGAGGTCGAGGTCGAGGCGGAAGGCCGCCCGCTCCCACGCCAGACCCATCGCGGCGTCGTGCTCGGGCAGGTAGCGCTCGTTGCCGCCCGGCGTGCGCGTGACCTCACCCAGGACGACGCCGTCGTCGGTGTCGAAGAGGTCGACGCGACAGAAGGGGAGGCCGACGGCGCGGGAGAGATGGGCGGCGATGCGCACCATCTCCGGCAGCCGCGCGGGGACCGGGATGGAGGTGTCGGGGACGGCACGGGGCAGCACCTCGCCAAGGTCCGATCCGTCCGCCCTGACGAAGCGGCGGGAGGCCTAGGACAGGTCCCCGTGGCGTCCCACCCGGCGCAGGAGCACCTGCTGCACGTCGCCGTACATGACGTAGACCTTGACGTCGTCAGGGATCGGGCCGCCGCCGGGCTGGCGCAGCACGCCCTCGGCGAAGAACGGGCCGCTGATCTTGCGTCCGTCCACGCGCTCCTGGAAGTAGGCGAGGACCTCCGCCCCGGTGAAGGAGCGCTCGCCGTCGAGCGTGACGTACCGGTCCGCGGCGACGCGACGCAGCGGAAGCACCCCGTGGCTGCCGGCGCCGCCGTCGGACTTGAGCACGAAGGCGTCGGGCAGGTCCTCGAGCGTCATCTCCGCCGGACGCGCCCACGTGCCGAGCACGGTCGGCACGCGCACGCCATGGCTGGCCGCGAGGCGGTAGTTGCGCAGCTTGAAGGGCAGCTGCCGCAGCGGGTGGCGCAGCTCGCGGTCGATGGAGCGCAGGTCGACCGTGGTGCGCTGCAGCGTGACGAGGTTGCGGTTGAAGGACGGTTGCTTCGGGTTGCGCTCGGCCCGCGTGCTCTTGAGATCCTCGCGCAGCCGTGCGCTGCTCGCCGTGAGCCTGGTGACCGTCTGCTCCAGCGTGCCGGCACGCTGCTTCAGCTGCTCGACCTGCTCCCGGCGCCGGACGATCTCGGCGTCGCGACGGGCGATCGGTGGCAGCTGCTTGACGATGCGGGGCAGTCTCATCGGTGAGCCTCCTGGAGGGACGGGGACCGGTCGGCCGGTCCGGCGGCCAGGGTGAGCGAGACGGGGGGCCGGGTCGCGAACCACGTGGCGAGCGCCCACCCCGGCGCGCAGCCGGCCGGCAGACCCAGGAGCGAGAGCAGCTCCCGCTCGGGCGCGGCGCCGTCCCAGCGGCCGCGACCGGCCGCGAGGACCAGACCGTCCCGGTCGAGCAGGACGGCCAGCACCCCGTCGGGGGCG
>JASKZT010000051.1 GCA_030145965.1 Ornithinimicrobium sp. | reverse complement strand
GCCTGGGACGGCCTGGCGATGGCCGACCTCGCGCGGGAGCACGGCGAGGACCTCATGCGGCTGCGCGTCGACGCCGGCTTCGCCCCGCCCGGTGGGGAGTGCCGGCGTGACGTCGACACCCGCGTGGGCGAGGCGCTGGCGCGGGCGATCAGCCGCGGCGGGACGGTCGTCGTCGCCACGCACCGCGTCGTGCTCATGTCGGTGCTCGGCCGCCTCCTGGACCTCGACCACGGGCGCGCCTGGTCGGTGGCCACCGGGCCGGCCTCGCTCACGGCGGTCGAGGTGTGGCCCGACGGCGGGGTGCAGGTCGCCTTCGTCAACGACACCCACCACCTCGAGGAGCTCGAGGAGGTCGTGGCCGAGGGGGCCCAGGACGCCGCCGAGGTCACGGTCGTGGACGCCTCGCGCGGCTGAGCCGCCGGATCAGGCGGGCTGCACGTCCAGCACCCACGGACGGCCCGCCCGCTGCGGCTCGTGCAGCACCACGTCGAAGCGCGCGCCCAGGAGCTCGACCAGCGCGCCCGGGCGGCGCGGGTCGTCCGGGAGCAGGCACAGCTGCCGGGCCACGAGGCCGCGCGTGTGCTTGGCCATGTGGGTCGCGCCCGGCACCCGCACCGTGACCCAGCGCGAGGCGAGGTCGCCCTGCGGCGCCCACGCGGCGGCATACGTGCTGGAGCGGCAGTCCACCACGAGGCCGCGCCCGGCCTCGGCGGGCAGGACCTGCTCCAGGTGGGGGCGCCAGGCGGTGGCCAGCGGGCCCACGCCCGGCAGGTTGACGGCCATCGAGAGCCGGTAGGGCGCCAGCCGGTCGGTCGGCCGCACGAGGCCGTAGAGCGCCGAGACGACGCGCAGCCGGCGGTCGGCCCGGCGGGCGGCGGCGGGGTCGAGGGAGCCGAGGTCGAGGGCGTCGTACAGCACGCCGGTGTAGAGGTCGCGGGCCGGGAGCGTCGCCGCGCTCGTCAGCCGGGTGTTGCGCGCGATCTCCTCGCCCAGGGACGGGCTCACGCCGAGCACCTCCGCGGCGTCCGGGCGGGCGCTCACCTCGGCGAGCGCGGCCGCCACCCGCCGCCGCTGCGGTGCCAGCCCGGGGGCCGAGAGCGTCTCGGGGCGCAGGGTCGTCCCGCGGCTGCGCGCGGCCTTGGACTCGGAGGGCGGCAGGAGGATGAGCACGCAGGCAGCGTAGGCGACGCCCCCCGCCCCGCCGGCCGCCGACACCGTAGGGTGACGCCCATGCTGCAGCGCGCGACGAAGCTCACCCGGGCCTCCTCCGGCACCGACCGCGGTCGCCTCCTCGCGGAGGCCTTCCAGCGGGCGCGGGACGCCCAGGAGGTGCGCCAGGAGTTCCCGCCGCAGGTGCTGGCCGAGGTCGAGCGGGCGATCGCCGACCCGCGGCTGCCCGAGCGCGACGAGACCGCCGTGGAGCTGGTCACCATCGACCCCCCCGGGTCGATGGACCTGGACCAGGCGATGCACATCGAGCGCGACGGCGACGGCTACCGCGTGCGCTACGCCATCGCCGACGTGCCCGCCTTCGTCGAGCCCGGGGGTGCGCTCGACGCGGAGGTGCGGCTGCGCGGCGTGACCGTCTACTGCCCCGACGAGCGGGTCCCGCTGCACCCGGCCGGGCTGAGCGAGGGGGCCGCCAGCCTCCTGCCCGACGTGGTGCGTCCGGCCTACCTGTGGGACGTGCGGCTGACCGCCGAGGGGCGGCGCGACACCGCCCAGCTCTACCGCGCGATGGTGCGCTCGCGGCGCCGCTACACCTACGCCGAGGTCCAGGAGCAGGTCGACGCGGGCCGGGCCGAGGAGACGCTCATGCTCCTCAAGGAGGTCGGCGAGCACCGGATGCGCCGGGAGGCCGAGCGCGGCGGCGCGAGCCTGCCGATGCCCGAGCAGGAGGTCGAGGTCGCCGAGGACGGCACCTACCACCTGCGGCTGCGCCCGCTCCTGCCCGCCGAGGACTGGAACGCCCAGATCTCCCTGCTCACCGGGATCGTCGCGGCCGAGCTGATGATCGAGGGCAGGGTCGGCATCCTGCGCACGATGCCGGCCCCCGACGACGCGGCCGTGGCCCGCTTCCGCCGGGAGGCGCGCGCCCTGGGCCAGGAGTGGCCGGAGGGGATGAGCTACGGCGACTTCCTGCGCAGCCTGGACAAGGCGGCGCCCGAGCACCTGGCGGTCGTCAGCGCCGCCACGGCTCTCTTCCGCGGCGCCGGCTACACCGTCCTCGACGGCGAGCTGCCGCCGCAGGAGGAGCTCCTGCAGGCCGCCATCGCCGCGCCCTACGCCCACGTGACGGCACCGCTGCGCCGCCTCGTCGACCGCTTCGGGCTCGCGGTGTGCGAGGCGCTCGCCTCCGGGACGCCGGTGCCCGGCTGGGCCCGGGAGGCCCTGCCCGAGCTGCCCTCGCTCATGAGCGCGGCCGACGGCCGCGCCCGGGCGGTGGAGCGCGCGTGCGTCACCGCCGTCGAGGCGGCCGTGCTCGTCGACCGGGTCGGCCAGCGCCTCGAGGCCGTCGTCGTCGACGACCTGCCGCGCGGCGACGTCCTCGTCCAGCTGCTGGACCCGCCCGTCTCGGAGGTCGCCGAGGGGTCGGCCGAGCTCGGGAGCACGGTCTGCGTCGAGGTGGTGGAGGCCGACATCGTCGAGAGCCGGGTGCGCCTGCGCATCGTCGACGCGGGGGAGTGAGACCCCCCGATGGGCCGGCCCCGCGTGGTCGCCACCGACGTCGACGGCACGCTGCTGCGCTCGGACGGGCAGGTCAGCCCCTACACCCGTGACGTCCTGCGCGACGTCGCGGCCGCCGGCGTGACGGTCGTCCTCGTCACCGCGCGACCGCCGCGGTGGATGCACGAGCTGGCCGACATCGGTGTCCACGCCGTCGCGCTGTGCGGCAACGGCGCGTTCACCTACGACGTCGCGGGCCGACGGGTCGTCGGGCACCGGCTGCTCGGGCAGGAGCTGCTCCCCGCGCTGCTGGGCGACCTGCGCGACGGCATACCGGGGATCGTGCTGGCGACCGAGGGCCTGGACGGCCCGGCCTGCGAGGCCGGCTGGGAGCCGGAGGACCGGCCCGGTGACTGGGTCGTGGGGCCGTGGGAGGACCTGTGCGCCCGACCTGTGGGCAAGGTCCTCGTCCGTCACCGCGAGCTGCACACCGAGGAGCTCACCCGGCTCGTCGAGGCGGTCGTGGGCGACCGCGCCCAGGTGTCCCACTCCGGGGCCGTGCGGATGACCGAGATCGGCCCACCCGGCGTGACCAAGGCGGTGGCCCTGGCGCAGTGGTGCGCCGAGCAGGAGCCCGCCGTCGCGGCCGAGCAGGTCTGGGCCTTCGGCGACATGCCCAACGACCTGCCGATGCTCGCCTGGGCCGGCCGCTCGTTCGCGGTCGCCAACGCCCACCCCGACGTGCTCGCCGCGGCGACCGACGCCGCGCCCGGCAACGACGACGACGGCGTGGCCCGCACCCTCGCGACGCTGCTCGCCCCCTGACCCGCGAGGACGGGGCCGTGTGGCAGGATCTGGGGCCATGAGCACCGTGAGCGACTTCACCCCGACCTCCCAGGCCGACACCCGCCCCTTCAACAAGGTGCTCGCCGTCATCCCCGTCGGGGTCGTCGTGCTGACCGCGGTCTTCACGGCCGTCGACCTGGCCACCGGCGCGCTCCACCTCTGAGCGCACCCGGCGCCCCTCGCCGGCGGGGGAGAGGTGTGGATGAGCCGGCCGGTACGCCGGGTTCTGTCCCTCCGCGCCGTCACCGGCCCTGCGGAGGTGGCGACCATCCATCTAGGACGACCGTTGCCGGCCGCCTCCAGCGGTCTACCCGTGCGCTCGGGCGGGCAGCCCTCGGTCGCGCACTGTCTGACCTTGCTCCAGGTGGGGTTTACCTAGCCACGCCGGTCGCCCGGCGTGCTGGTGGTCTCTTACACCACCGTTTCACCCTTACCCACCGGCGAGCCGGTGGGCGGTCTGCTCTCTGTGGCACTGTCCCGCGGGTCACCCCGGGTGGCCGTTAGCCATCACCTTGCCCTGTGGAGCCCGGACGTTCCTCGGCGGGACACCCTGAGGTGCCCGACGCGGCCGCCTGGCCGACTCATCCACCCGGGAAGTCTACCGCCGCGTCGACGCGGGTCGGACCGGCCCCGCGCAGGTCCAGGACCTGGACCCCGCCGTCGGCGCCGAAGCCGCCGATGTGGGTCAGGTACATCCCGCGGCCGGTGTCGTTGAGCAGCCCGTCGTGGATGGGGACGACGCCGCGCGACGGCCCGACCCGGCGGACGAACTCGAGGGTCTCGGCCACCTTCCCCCAGGGGGCGCTGACCGGGACGGCCAGCAGGTCCACCTCGCCCGGGTCGGCGTCCAGCGCGTCGCCGGGGTGGAAGAGCGTCGGGGCGCCGTCGGCCGAGAGCACGACCCCGAGGTTGCCGATCCGCTCGACCCAGGGGTGGATCACGGCGTGCCGGTCGCCGACCGGCGTCACGCGCAGCCCGCCCAGCTCCACGACCGAGCCCGGCCGCATGCGCTCCGTGCGGTCCCCGAGGCCGGACCCGGTGAGGACCTCCGCGGTCTCCGGCTCGACGAGCACGCGGGCGGCGGGGTTGTCCGCGAGCAGCCGCGGCACCCGCTGCGGGTCGAGGTGGTCGGGGTGCTGGTGGGTGACCACCACCGCCGTCAGGTCGCGCAACCCGTCCAGCCGGCTGAGCGTGCCGGGGTCGAGCAGGACGCGCTGGTCGGCGACCTCCACGAGCAGGCAGGAGTGGCCGAGGTGGGTGATCTCCATACCTGGACGGTATGCCGGGGCGCGCCCCGTCGCCAGGCCGGGACCGCCGGGGCGGCGGGGGGACGTAGCCTTGTGGACCGTGGAGTTCCTCAACGGCACGCAGCCCGTGCACGACCTGACCTACGCCGACGTCTTCATGGTGCCCTCGCGCTCAGGGGTGACCTCGCGCCTCGACGTCGACCTGAGCACCCCGGACGGGGTCGGGACGACGATCCCGGTCGCCGTGGCCAACATGACCGCCGTCGCCGGCCGGCGCATGGCCGAGACCGTGGCGCGCCGCGGCGGGGTCGCGGTGCTGCCCCAGGACATCCCCCTGCCCGAGGTCCGCAAGACCGTCGAGCGGGTCAAGGCCAGCCACCCGGTCTACGACACCCCCATCGTCGTCGAGCGCTCGGCCCCGGTGGCCCAGGTGCTCTCGGTCATGCACAAGCGCGCGCACCGCGCCGCGATCGTCGTCGAGGCCGGCCGCCCGATCGGCGTCGTGACCGAGGCCGACACCGGGGACGTCGACCGCTTCGTGCCCGTCGGCGACGTCATGCAGCCCCCGCTCGTCGTGCTCGAGGAGGGCGTCGACCTGCGCGAGGCGTTCGACCGGCTCGAGGAGTCGCGCGCGAGCGTGGCGCCCGTCGTCGCCGGCGGCCTGCTGCGCGGCATCGTCACCCGCACCGGGCTGCTGCGCTCGGCGATGTACAGCCCGGCGCTGGACGCCGAGGGCAGGCTCCGCGTCGGCGCCGCCGTCGGCATCAACGGTGACGTGCCGGTCAAGGCCGCCGAGCTGCTCGCCTCCGGCGCCGACGTGCTCGTCGTCGACACCGCCCACGGGCACCAGGAGAAGATGCTCGAGGTGCTGCCGCTCGTCGTCGCTGCCCGGGACGCGCACGAGCAGGAGACCGGGCGTCGCGTGCGGGTCGTCGCCGGCAACGTCGTCTCCCGCGGCGGCGTCCAGGACCTCGTCGACGCCGGTGCCGACATCGTCAAGGTCGGCGTCGGCCCGGGCGCCATGTGCACCACCCGGATGATGACCGGGGTGGGCCGCCCGCAGTTCTCCGCCGTGCTCGAGTGCTCCGACGCCGCCCGCGAGATGGGCGCCCACGTGTGGGCCGACGGCGGCGTCAAGCACCCCCGCGACGTGGCGCTCGCCCTCGCCGCCGG
>JASKZT010000298.1 GCA_030145965.1 Ornithinimicrobium sp. | reverse complement strand
CGGCGGCTGTTCCAGGGGTGGAACTCGACCGTCGACATCTGCACGGCCCACACCACCTGGGCCAGCTCGGTCACGCAGAGCTCGTCGGCGGTGCGGTTCCACCGCGGGAAGGTGACGTGGACCGTCTCCATCCAGTCCGGGGCGCCCCGCGGCAGGCGCTTCTGGTGCACCCGCTCGCCCGCCACCCCGTCGGGGAAGCGGTGCATCATGCAGGGCCGTTCGCGCAGCGCCCGGACGATCCCGTCGCCGACGGACTCGTAGTAGCGCACGAGGTCGAGCTTGGTCAGCCCGAGCTCGGGGAAGTAGACACGCTCGGGGTTGGAGACCCGGACGGTGCGACCGCCCACCTCCACCTCGGTGGCGGGGCTGCTGGAGGGAGCCATGGGCTCACCCTAGCGACGGGGCCTCCGCGCGGTCGGGCGCGACGTCGCCGGCGCGTGCCTCCTCCGGCGTCACCGGCCGCTGGGCGTCCGCGTCCTCGACCACGGCCTCGTGCGCCTCCTCGGGGCCCTGCTCGCCGCCCGGCGACCCGCGCAGCAGCGACGCGAGCACGACGACGACCACGCCGAGCACGACCGCGACGAGCAGCGCCGTCTGGGTGCCGCCGTCCAGCGCCGCCACCTCGTCGGCGCCACCCGCCCGAAGGTCGGCCTGGCGCCAGGCCAGCACGGCCACCGACAGCGCCGTGCCGGCGGCGGCCGCCACCTGCTGCAGCGTGCCCAGGGTGGCGCTGCCGTAGGGGTAGAGCCGTGACGGGAGCGCGGCCAGGCCGGTCGTGAAGGCGGGGGTGAAGAGCAGGGCCAGGCCGATGCTGGCGACGACGTGGCAGACGAGGAAGGTCCACCACGGACCGGCCGCCGCGGCATACACGAGACCGCCGAGGGCGGCGAGCAGCAGCAGCGAGCCGGGCACGACGAGGGGGCGCGGCCCGAGGCGGTCGTAGAGGCGCCCGACGTGCGGGCCCATGAGGCCCATGACCAGTCCGCCGGGCATGAGGATGAGCCCGGTGGCCAGCACCGACAGCTCCCGGACCTGCTGGAGGTACAGCGGCAGCAGGATCATCACGCCCATGAGGGCCATGAAGGCCGTGGACATGAGCAGCAGCGCCACCGTGAAGGGGCGGTGCAGGAGCGTGCGCAGGTCGAGCAGCGGCTCGCCGGTCCGCTGCAGGTGCAGCTGGCGCCAGACGAACAGGCCTACCCCGGCCGCTCCCACCAGGAGCGCGAGGACCGGCACGGAGCCGCCGCCGGAGCCCTTGCCCGCCTCGGCGAGGCCGTAGACGAGGAACCCGAAGCCGATCGCCGTCAGCCCGACGCTGAGCAGGTCCATCGCCGGGCGCGGGCCCTCGGCGTCCGGCACCCGGGCAGCGCGCAGCGCTCGGAGCCCGAGGACGGTCACGAGCAGGGCGATCGGCAGGACGAGGCCGAAGAGCCAGCGCCACGTGAGCCACTGCAGCACGAGCCCGGAGACGGTCGGGCCGAGGGCGGGCGCGACCGAGATCGCGAGGGTGACGTTGCCCATCACCCGGCCGCGGCGGTGCGGCGGCACGAGGCGCAGCAGGGTGGTCATGAGCAGCGGCATCATCACCGCGGTGCCGCTGGCCTGCACGACGCGGCCGGCGAGCAGGAAGCCGAAGCTCGGAGCCAGCGCGGAGGCCAGCGTGCCGACGAGGAAGAGGCCCATGGCCAGCCGGAAGGCCGGGAGGGTGCCCAGGCGCTGCAGCAGCCAGCCGGTCGTGGGGATGACGACGGCCAGGGTGAGCATGAAGCCGGTGGAGAGCCACTGGGCGGCGCGCTCGTCGATCTCCAGCGACGACATGAGCTGCGGCAGCGCGTTGACGAGGACGGTCTCGTTGAGGACGACGACGAACGTCGCGACCGTGAGGACCCGGAGTGCCGTCGTCGTCGACGACGGCAGGGCGGTGGTGTCGGGCATGGGTGGACGGACCTCCGGTCGGTGGCGAACTCATCGGCAACGCCGCGTGCGAGGACGGCATTCCGGCGGCCCCCGGGCCCCGTCCTGGGCAGGCGCACGGGGATCCACGGTAGGCCACCTAGACTCGGGGGCCGAAGCGGTTTTCTTCCCGAGGAGGTGCGCGTGGCGAGGCGGATCCGGCCCGAGGACGTCCAGACCGTCAAGGAGCGCGCCTCGATCGAGGAGGTCGTCCGCGACCACGTGACCCTGCGCGGCGGGGGGATGGGGACCCTCAAGGGTCTGTGCCCCTTCCACGACGAGAAGACACCGTCGTTCACGGTCCGCCCGGCCGTGGGCTACTACCACTGCTTCGGGTGCGGCGAGGGCGGTGACGTCCTCGACTTCGTGCAGAAGGTCGACCACCTGACCTTCTCCGAGTCGGTCGAGCGGCTGGCCGACCGGCTGGGCATCACGCTGCGCTACGACGAGACGGCCGGGGGCCGCGGGGACCAGGGCCCGCAGGTGCCGACCGGGCAGCGGACGCGGCTCATGGAGGCCCACCGGGTGGCCGAGGAGTTCTACCACGAGTCGCTGCTGCGCAGCCCCGAGGGCCGCGCGGCGCGCGACTTCATGCGGGCCAAGGGCTTCGGCTCGGCCGACTGCGCGCAGTTCATGGTCGGGTATGCCCCGAACGGCGGGGAGGCGCTCGTGGCGCACCTGCGCTCCAAGGGCGTCACCGAGGAGGAGATGGTCCTCGCGGGCCTGGCCGCCAAGGGGTCGCGCGGGCTCTACGACCGCTTCCGAGGACGGGTCATGTGGCCCATCCGCTCGATCGCGGGCGACACCGTCGGCTTCGGCGCCCGCCGTCTCTACGACGACGACCGGATCGCCGCGAAGTACCTCAACACCGCCGAGACCCCCATCTACAAGAAGACGGGCGTGCTCTACGGCCTGGACCTGGCGAAGAAGGCGATCGCCACCGAGCGGCGTGCGGTCGTGGTGGAGGGCTACACCGACGTCATGGCCGCCCACCTCTCGGGGGTCGGGACCGCGGTCGCGACCTGCGGGACGGCCTTCGCCCCCGACCACATCACGATCCTGCGCCGCATCCTGCGCGACGAGGCCGGGCAGGCGCCCGCCCGGGTCGTCTTCACCTTCGACGGCGACGCCGCCGGGCAGAAGGCGGCGATGAAGGCCTTCGACCAGGACCAGCGCTGGGCGGCCCAGTCTTTCGTGGCCGTCGCCGAGGACGGCAAGGACCCCAACGACCTCTGGCTCTCCGGCGGTCCCGAGGCGGTGCAGGCGCTCGTCGACGGCGCCCGCCCGATGTTCGAGTTCGCCGTCCGGACGACGCTGGCCCCCTACGACCTCGGCCTCGCGCAGGAGCGGGTGCAGGCGATGCGGGCCGTCGCCCCCATCCTCGCGGCCGTGAAGGACCCGGCCCTGCGCCCGGAGTACGTCCGTGACGTCGCCGGGTGGATGGGCGTGGACCCCACCGCCCTCGGCGTCGAGGTCAGCCACGCGATGCATGCGCCGTCCGCCCCGGGAGGCCGGGGCGACCACAGAGGTCCCGACCGGCGTCCCGGCGACCGTCGCCCCGGACCGGGCGCCGAGCAGGGCGGGGCTCCCGACGGGCCACCCGCGCCGGCGCCCGTCCCGCTGCCCGACCTCACCGACCCCGTGCAGGTCGCCGAGCGCAACCTCCTGCAGGTCGCCCTGCAGTACCCCCTCGCGATCGTGGCCGAGGACATGGACGAGCTGTCCCCGGACCTCCTGCGCGCCCAGCTGCACCGGGCCGTCTGGCACGGTCTGCAGCAGACCGGGGGCGTGCGCGCGGCGGCCGGGATGAGCGCGGTGATGTGGAACCAGGCGGTCCTGGCCCAGACCCCGCCCCTGGTGCACCCCCTCGTGCAGGAGCTGGCGGTGGCCCCGCTGCCGACCCGGCTGGACCCCGCGACCGGGATGCCCTCGGAGGCCTACGTCGACTCGCTCGTGCTCCGGGTGCGTCTGGCGGCCCTGGAGCAGCGGATCGCCGTCGCGCTGGGTCAGTGGCAGCGCCAGCAGGAGGGGTCCGCCGAGGCCCGCCGGCTGGGCGAGGACCTCATGCAGCTGCAGCGTGAGCACGCTGCCCTCAAGGACAGGATGAGCTAGGCGATGAGCTGGTGGACGAGACGGAGGCGCATCATCGGGCCGCAGGTGCCCCCGCCGGAGGGCAGGCCGGGCGCGGTGCCCAGGGTGGCCCTGCCCGACCTGGGGCGCGGCGAGCAGGTCCTGGCGACGGCTCGCGAGGACGCCGGCGGTCGCTGGCTGGTGCTCACGACGTGGCGGCTCCTCGAGCGCGCCGAGGACGGGACGACCCTCCTCGAGCGCCCCTGGCACGAGGTCGACACAGGCTCCTGGAACCCCGACACCTGGGTGCTCTCCGTGCTCTTCGTCGACGGCCTGCACGGTCGCCAGTGGCAGCTGCAGCGCCTCACGGGTCCCGGCCGCGTGCCGGAGGTCTTCCGCGACCGGACGACCGCCAGCGTGGTCCTGACCCGGGCGGTCGACCTGGGCCGACGCCGCACCGCGCGGGTGAGCGTGCGCACGGTGCTGAGGACCCGCGAGCTGACCGAGCAGGTGCTGCTCGGGAGGGGCTCGCGCGCGGACGACGTCGAGCTCTCCACGGAGGTCGAGAAGGCCCGTCGCGAGCTGCGCGAGCAGGCCGGCATGGAGCCCGTCCCACCCTCCGCCTGAGGGCCGCGCAGCGGGCCGGGGCGATTTCGGGGACGGGCCGCCCGGCTGCTAGAGTCTGTCCTCGCTGCACCATTCCCCTGTAGCTCAATTGGCAGAGCAGCCGGCTGTTAACCGGCAGGTTGTTGGTTCGAGTCCAACCG
>JASKZT010000277.1 GCA_030145965.1 Ornithinimicrobium sp. | reverse complement strand
TCGGCGGGGATGACGGGGAAGGCGCCCTCGGCGACCCCGGGGGGCGGGCCGCCCGCGCCCTCGCCCTGCTCTCCGTCGGTGGCGGCCTGCTCCTGGGGCGGCTCGGCACCCGCCGGGGCGACGTCCTCGAGGAGCATGGCCAGCGCCGGCAGCCGCTCGGCGATGCCGTCGTCCTCGACCGTGAACAGCACGATGGCGCTCTTGGTGCCCTCCTCGGGGAGCTCGTCGAGGAGCGCCTGCCCCTGGGTGCTCTCGAAGCCGGCGGGCAGCTGGTCGAGGGAGGAGGCGTCACGGTCGGCCTGGCCCACGCCCACGATCGCGCCCACCGCGAGGACGAGGCCGAGGAGCGCGACCAGCCACGACGAGCGACGGGAGACGATGACATCGACGAGGCGAGACATGGGCGAGACTCTCTGGGTAGGCTTGGGCATCTCGGAGAATAACTAAGTAGGTGAGATACTTCGTGACGAACGCTAGCAGCACGCCCCCGAACGTGCAAGGTTTGTCCAACCTTGGGCCCGCGGGCGGGCACGCCGGTCCGCCGGACGACCTCGGGCCGCATGCGCGATGGGCCCAGGACTGGCGGCGCAGCGAGGTCCTGGACGCCCTGCGCCGCCTCCTCGACACGAGCGGCCGGGCCACCCCCGCGCTCGCGCGCCGGGCCGAGCTCACCCATACCGAGCTGTCCGTCCTCGAGCACGTCATGGAGCAGCCGGTCGGGCCGACCGAGCTCGCGCAGCGCCTGGGTGTGACCTCCGCGGCCGCGAGCGGCATCGTCGACCGGCTCGTCGCACGCGGGCACGTCGAGCGGCAGCCGCACCCGACCGACCGGCGGCGCACCGCCGTGGTCTGCACGCAGGGTGGCCGGGAGGAGCTCCTGGGCCACCTCATGCCGATGTTCACCGAGCTCGCCCGCCTCGACGCCTCCATGAGCGAGGCCGAGCGCGAGATCGTGCTGCGCTTCCTCACGGCGGCGGACCGGGCCGTCGGTCGCCTGCTCTGAACGGCGGCTACGCTGGGGTGATGAGCCCCCGCGACGTGCCCCCGGGCGGTCGGACCGCAGCCGCCGTGACGGTGTCCGACCGGTCCTCCGACGGGCGCCGCGAGGACGAGTCCGGCCGCCTGCTCGTCGAGGCCCTGCGCGCGCTGGGGTATGCCGTGGACGGCACCGTGGTCGTGCCCGACGGGGTCGACACCGTGGCCGGGGCGTTGCGCCAGGCCGTGGCCGACGGGCACCGGCTGGTCGTCACCACCGGCGGCACCGGCATGGGCCCCCGCGACCTCACGCCGGAGGGCACCCGCCAGGTCATCACCCGCGACAACCCCGGGCTGGCCGAGCTGCTGCGCCGGGAGGGCTCGCGCCACACGCCCTACGCCGCCGTCTCGCGAGGCGTCGTCGGCGTCGTCGACTGGCCGACCGACCGGGGCACCGGCGGCACGCTCGTCGTCAACCTGCCCGGCCGCCCGAGCGCGGTGACCGAGGGCATGGCCATCATCGGCCCGCTCCTGGGCCACCTGCTCGACCAGGTCGCCGGGGGTGACCACGGATGAGCGTCGAGCCCCTGGTCGACCGGTACGGCCGGGTGCACCGAGACCTGCGGATCTCGGTGACCGACCGCTGCTCGCTGCGGTGCACCTACTGCATGCCCGAGCAGGGCGTGCCGTGGCTGCCGCGCGACACCATGCTGACCACCGAGGAGGTCGTGCGCCTCGCCGGCGTGGCGGTGACCATGGGCGTCGAGGAGGTCCGGCTCACCGGCGGTGAGCCGCTGCTGCGGCGGGACCTGGTCGACGTCGTCGCCGGGCTGGCCGCGCTCGACCCCGCCCCCGAGATCTCGATGACGACCAACGGCGTCGGCCTGGCCAAGAACGCGCAGGCCCTCGCCGACGCCGGCCTGACCCGCGTCAACGTCAGCATCGACACCCTCAGCCGTGAGACGTTCCTCGAGCTGGCCAAGCGCGACCGGATCAAGGACACCCTGGAGGGCATCCACGCCGCCGCCGAGGCAGGCCTGGTCCCGGTCAAGCTCAACACCGTCCTCATGCGCCGCGTCAACGACCGCGAGGCGCCCGACCTGCTCGCCTTCGCCCTCGAGCACGGCTACCAGCTTCGCTTCATCGAGCAGATGCCTCTGGACGCCCAGCACCGCTGGGACCGCACCGAGATGATCACCGGCGAGGAGATCCTGGACCGGCTGCGCGAGCGCTACGAGCTCACGCCGCTGCCCGACGAGGCCCGCGGCAGCGCCCCGGCCGAGCTCTTCCTCGTCGACGGCGGTCCGGCGACGGTCGGCGTCATCGCCTCGGTGACGATGCCCTTCTGCGGCACGTGCGACCGCGTCCGGCTCACCGCCGACGGCATGATCCGCAACTGCCTCTTCGCCACCGGCGAGACCGACCTGCGGACCCCGCTCCGCTCCGGCGCGCCCGACGAGGAGCTGGCCGCGCTGCTGCGCGCCTCGATCGGCGCCAAGCTGCCCGGTCACGGCATCAACGAGCCGGGCTTCCTCCAGCCTCCCCGGCCGATGAGCCGCATCGGCGGCTGACGCGCCTCACCGAACCGTCGCCTCCTGAGCCGCACCGAGATGCTGCGACACCTTCGTCGTCAGGACGACACCTGTGTCACAGCGTCGAGTGGAGTCGAGTCGCGTCGGCCCGCTCAGCCGCCGGCGAAGGGC
>JASKZT010000269.1 GCA_030145965.1 Ornithinimicrobium sp. | reverse complement strand
CGAGGGCGGGGAGCTCGTGCTCGACGCGCGCTCGATCTGCGTCCACGGGGACACCCCGGGTGCGGTGGAGATCGCGGTCTCCGTGCGCCGGGCGCTGACCGACGCCGGCGTCATGCTCGCCCCGTTCGCCGCTGCCTGACCGCCGCGCGCGGCGCGGAACGGCGCGGAACGGCGCCCCCACGTCGAGGGCCGCACCTTCCTCAGCACCGCCGTCGCCGAGGACGGCCGTAGGTGCTGACCGGCTGCAACCGCGGGCGGGGCACGTGGAGCGAGGGGGAGGACGGGCAGAGCCTGACCGTCGGCCCGCTGGCTCTGACCTGGATGGTCTGCGAGGGTGCGCGCGGCGAGCTCGAGGCGGCCGTGCTCGCGGTGCTCGGCGCCGGCGAGCTGCAGGTCGAGATCACGGCGGGCACGCTGCGCCTCACCGCCGGTGGCACGGGCCTGGTGCTGCGGGCCGGCTGACCGGCCCCACCGGACACCTGGGGTGGCGCCGGCACGGCCCACCGGACACCTGGGGTGGTGGGTCGTGGCGGGTAGGGGACGACGGGGCACGGCTCGCCCTACGCTGGCGTGGTGACCGGACCCGCCGAGCCGCCGTCCCAGCAGTGGCTGATGCAGCCGTCGTGGCTGCCCCGGCTGCGCGCCACGCTCGGCGTGCTCGTCGTCCTCAGCGCCGTCGTCGCGCTCGTCCTCGCCTGGCCGTGGCGCACCTGGGCCCTGCTCGCCGTGCCGGCCTGCCTCCTGCTCGGCGTCTTCCTCGTGTGGGCCAGCCGCTTCGAGCACAGCGGCACCCGGCTGGCCCCGGACGCGATCACCGTCACCGAGGGGCGCCGTCCGCGCCGGCTGGAGCGCGTCGACATCCTGGACCTGCGCCTGGACGACCCCGAGCGGCCCTGGCGCGTCGAGGCGGTCCTGCGCGACGGCGCGGTCGTCATCCTGCTCGGCGTCCCGCCGTCGGAGCTGGAGCGGCTGCGCCGCTGGCACTCCGGGGTATGACGCCTGGACGCACGTGCGCCTCAGCGCGGGGGCATCCGCAGGGCGCCGTCGAGGCGGATGACCTCGCCGTTGAGCAGGGGGTTGTCGACGATGTGGGCGACGAGCGCGGCATACTCCTCCGGCCTGCCGAGGCGCGCCGGGTGCGGCACGAGGGCCTCGAGCGAGGACTTCACGTCCTCGCCCAGCCCGGCCATCATCGGCGTCTCGAAGATGCCGGGGGCGATCGTCATCACCCGGATCCCCTTGTCCGCGAGGTCACGGGCGGCGGTGAGGGTGAGGCCGACGACACCGGCCTTGGACGAGGCGTAGGCCGCCTGCCCGATCTGGCCGTCGAACGCCGCGACGCTCGCGGTCATGACGACGACGCCCCGGTCACCGTCCTCCGGCGCGTTCTGGGCCATCTGCTCGGCGGCCAGGCGCAGCACGTTGAAGGTGCCGATGAGGTTGATCTCCACGACGGTGCGGTAGGCGTCGAGGCCGAGCACCCCGCGGCGGGACAGGATCCGCCCGGGCGTCGCGACCCCGGCGCAGCTCACGACGACCCGCAGCTCGCCCAGGGCGGCGGCCTGCGCGACCGCGGCCGCGACCTGCTCCTCGTCGCGGACGTCCGCCCCGGCGAAGTGCGCGCGCCCGCCGAGCTGGGCGGCGACCTCCTCCCCGCGGCCGCCGGGCAGGTCGACGAGCACGACCTGCGCGCCGGCGTCCAGCAGCCGGCGGGCGGTCTGCTCGCCCAGGCCGGAGGCGCCGCCGGTGACGAGGGCGACGGTGGAGTCGGTGATCTGCATGCTGGTCCTCCGGGTGTGCGGTGGGTCGGGTCAGCGCTGCGCGAGCTGCTGGCGGGAGATGACGAGACGCTGGATCTGGTTGGTCCCCTCGAAGATCTGGGTGACCTTGGCCTCCCGCATCAGCCGCTCGACCGGGAAGTCGGTGGTGTAGCCGTAGCCACCGAGCACCTGCACGGCGTCGGTGGTCACGCGCATCGCGGCGTCGGTGGCGACGAGCTTGGCGATCGAGGCCTCCTGCGTGTGCGGCTTGCCGGCGTCCTTGAGCCGTGCGGCGTGCAGGTAGGCGGCCCGTGCCGTGCCCACGGCCGCGGCCATGTCGGCGATGAGGAAGGCCAGGCCCTGGTTGTCGGCGATCGGGCGGCCGAACTGGTGCCGCTCGACGGCGTAGGCGGAGGCCACCTCCAGCGCGCGCTGGGCCAGGCCGGTGGCGGTCGCGGCGATGCCGAGGCGGCCGGAGTCGAGGGCGGCGAGCGCGAGCTGCATACCCTGCCCCTCGGCGCCGATGCGGCGCTCCTCCTCGAGACGGACGCCGTCGAGGACGACCTCGCTGACGGTGTCGCAGTGCAGGCCCATCTTGCGCTCGGGCTCGCCGAAGCTGAGCCCCTCGGCGTCGGCCGGGACGAGGAAGCAGGACAGGCCGCGCCCGCCGTCGTCGGAGGTGCGCGCGAAGAGCGTGTAGAAGTCGGCGTGCCCGGCGTGGCTGATCCAGGCCTTGGTGCCGGTGACGACGTAGCCGTCGCCGTCGCGCACCGCGCGGGTGCGGATGGCCGCGACGTCGGAGCCCGCCTGGGGCTCGGAGAGGCAGTAGGCGCCCAGCTGCTCGCCGGAGAGCATGCCGCCGAGCCAGCGCTCCTGCTGGGCGGGGGTCCCGTAGCCGGCCAGCGGGAAGCAGGTGAGGGAGTGCACCGAGACGCCGACGCCGACCGACATCCAGGCCCGGGCGATCTCCTCGACCACCTGCAGGTAGACCTCGTAGGGCTGGCCCCCGCCGCCCTGCTCCTCGGGGTAGGCGAGGGAGAGCAGGCCGGCCCGGCCCAGCAGCCGGAAGACCTCGCGCGGGAAGCGGGCCTGCGCCTCGGCCTCGTCGACGGCGGGCAGGAGCTGCTCGTCGGCGATCTCACGGACGAGGGCCAGCAGGTCCTCGGCCTCTTCGCTGGGGAGCACGCGTTGCACCATGGTCGCGACGATATCTCCGGACGTCGCGTCACCTCCTAACCGAGCACGTCGGGTGGTGGTCCTCGCCCCGACCGGGCACGTCGGGTGGTGGCTACGCGGGGTAGACCTCGACCTCCGTCGCCTTGACGCCGGCCCACAGCCTCGTGCCGACGGTGATGCCGAGCTGGGCGACGGCGGGCAGGGTGACCTCGGCGGTCAGCTCGAGGCCCGGCCCGCCCGGTCCGGCCTCCTCGGCGGGGCGGTGCAGCCGCACCCGCGCCCGCTGCCCGGTGACGGTGACGGCACCGACCTCGAGCCGCCACAGGTTGCGGGCCGAGGCGTGGGGCCGCTCCGTGTAGAGGGTCACGGCGGCCGGGTTGACCGTGGCGAGCAGCTCGTCCCCGGGCCCGGCCGCGCCGGGCAGCTCGGCCACGACGAGCCCGGTGCCGTCGGGCAGCACGAGCCCTGGCACGTCACCAGGCGCGCACGCGCCGCGCAGCAGGTTCAGCCCCACGACGCCCGCCACGTAGGTGGAGCGGGGCCGGACGACGATCTCGGCGGGGGTGCCCCTCTGCACGACGCGGCCGTCCTCGACGAAGAGCAGCCGGTCGGCCAGGGTGAGCGCGTCGAGCGGGTCGTGGGTGACCAGCACGGTGACGCCCGCGTAGTCGCGTAGCCGGTGCGCCAGGTCGGCGCGGGTCGTCGACCGCGTCTGGGGGTCGAGCGCCGACAGCGGCTCGTCGAGGAGGAGCAGCTCGGGGTCGGTCGCCAGCGCCCGGGCGAGGGCGGCGCGCTGGGCCTGCCCCTGGGACACCTGCGCGGGGCGACGGCGGGCCAGGTCGGCGAGACCGACCTGCTCGAGCTCCTCGGCGGCGCGGCCGCGGGCGGCGGCGCGCTGCATACCCCGGGAGCGGGGGCCGTAGGAGACGTTGTCGAGGAGGCTGAGGTGGGGGAAGAGGAGGGGGTCGGCCAGGACCAGGCCGACGCTGCGGTCCTCGGGCGAGAGGTGGGTGCGGTCGTCGGCCCACGTGCGCCCGGCGACGCGGACGTGGCCGCCGGCGAGGGGCAGCAGCCCGGCGAGGGCCTTGAGGGCGGTGGTCTTGCCCGAGCCGTTGGGCCCGAGGACGGCGGTGACGCCGCGGGGGCAGTCGAGCACCAGGTCGAGGTCGAAGCCGCCGAGGTCGACGGCGACGTGGGCGTCGAGGAGGCTCACCGCAGCCACCTGCTGCGCAGGGCACCCAGGACGAGGACGCTGACCAGGAGCATGACGATCGAGAGCGCGATCGCGGCCTGCGGGTCCCGCTCGAGCGCGGCGTAGACCCCGAGCGGGGCGGTCTGGGTGCGCCCGGGGAAGCTGCCGGCGAAGGTGATCGTGGCGCCGAACTCCCCGAGCGCGCGGGCCCAGGCCAGCGCCGACCCGGCGGCGATGCCGGGCAGGACCATGGGGATGACGACGGTGAAGAACGTGCGCACCGGACCGGCGCCGAGCGTCGCGGCCACCTCGTCGAAGCGCCGGTCCATGCTGCGCATGGAGCCCTCGACGGAGATGACGTAGAAGGGCATCGCCACGAAGATCTCGGCCATGACGACCGCTGCCGTCGTGAACGGGAGCGTGATGCCGAAGGTCTCGTCGAGCCACCCGCCGAGCACCCCGCGACGGCCCCACGTCATGAGCAGCGCGACGCCACCGACGACGGGCGGCAGGACGAGCGGCACGGTGATGAGGGCCCGGCCCCAGGTCGTCAGCGGGTGGTCGGAGCGGGCCAGCAGCCAGGCGAGCGGGGTGCCGAGCGCCCAGACGACGACCATCGTGACGGCGGTCGTCACGGCCGACAGCCGCAGGGAGTCGCGCACGACGGGGGCGGCCAGGTGGGTCGGCAGGTCGGCCCAGTCGGCGCGCAGCAGCAGCGCGACCAGCGGCAGGACGATGAAGCCCACGCCGACCGCGGCGGGGACGACGAGCGGGGAGCGGGCGCGCAGGGCGCCGGTCGTGCGGGGCCGGTGGCGGCGGCGTGGGGGCGCCGTGGTCACGGCGCCCCGAAGCCGGCGTCGGCGAGGTGCTGCTGACCGCGCTCGGAGAGGAGCTCCTCGATCACCACCTCTGCCAGGGGGGAGTCGGAGACGGCCACGACGGGGTAGTCGCTGGGGACGTTGTCCTCCGGCGGGATCGGGACGCCGAGCACGCCGTCGCCCGCGGCCGCCACGTCGGTGCGGTAGACGACGCCGAGGTCGGCCTCGCCGAGGTGGACCTTGCTCAGCGTGGCCCGTACGTCGGGCTCGTAGGAGGCCACCGCCGGCTCCAGGCCGAGCCGGTCGAAGAGGGTGGCGGCCGCCCGGCCGCAGGGCACCTCCGGCTGGCAGACGACCAGGCGCACGTCGTCGCGGGCCAGGTCCTCCAGCCCGGTGACGCCGGCCGGGTTGTCGGCCGGGGTGACCAGCTCGAGGGCGTTGCTGGTGAAGGTGACGACCTCGGAGCGGCGGTGCTCCTGCGCCAGCGGCTCGAGCGAGCTGAGCCCGGCCAGCGCGACGACGTCGGCCGGCGCCCCCTCGTTGACCTGCTGGACGATCGTGGAGCTGGCCGCGAAGGACTGCTCGACCTGCACACCGGGGTGGTCGGCCTCGACGTCGGCGGCGACGAGCTCGAAGACGTCGGTGAGCGAGGCGGCGGCGAGGACGGTGACGGTCCTGCGCTCGCCCGCCCCGTCGCCGCAGGCCCCGAGCCCCAGGACCAGCGCGAGGGCGGCCGGGACGCCCAGGAGCGCCCGACGGCTCACGACGGTGCCCCGATCGTCACGTGCGTGGCCTTGACCGAGGCGACGACGACGGAGCCGGGCGCCAGGCCCAGCTCCTCGACGGCCTCGGTCGACAGGAGGGAGACGAGGCGGAAGGGCCCGGCCTGCACGTCCACCTGCGACATGACGCGGTCGCTCACGACCCGCGTCACGATGCCGCGCATCTGGTTGCGGGCCGAGCTGGTGCCGATCGTCCCGACCGCGGCCGGGTGGGCCTGGTCCTGGGCCAGGGTGGCGACGTCGCGTCCCTCCACCACCGTCCGGCCGGCCTCGTCGCGACCCGCCGGCAGCCGCCCGGCGTCGATGGCCCGGCGCACGGTGTCGGGGGAGACCCCCAGGAGCTCGGCCGCCTCGCTGACCCGCATCTGCGTCATGGACGCGAGCGTAGTGCCGCATGTGCGGCTCGCGCCACCGTGCCGATGCTCAGTCGAGCAGCGCGGCCAGCCCCGCCCGCAGCAGCGCGACGTCGGCGTCGACGGCCACGAGGTCCAGCTCGGGCAGCCGGCCGTCGAGCTCGCGGTGACCGCTG
>JASKZT010000225.1 GCA_030145965.1 Ornithinimicrobium sp. | reverse complement strand
TCGTCGCGACCATCGTCGCCATCATGATCGACATGAGGATCTGGATGAGGTAGCTGATGTAGGCGGTCAGCGCCCCGACCTGCATCGCGCCGGAGTCCACCCGCTGGGCGCCGAACCAGATGACCCCCACGCTGGAGAGGTTCATGACCAGCATGACGAAGGGGAACATCAGGGCCATGAGGTCGCCGACCCGCAGCCCGACGTCGGTCAGCTCGGTGTTCGTGCGGCGGAAGCGGGCCCGCTCGTCCTCCTCGCGGGTGAAGGCGCGCACGACGCGGATGCCGGAGATCTGCTCGCGCAGCACGCGGTTGACCCCGTCCAGCCGGGTCTGCTGGGCCCGGAAGAGCGGGACCATCGCCCGGATGACCAGGCCGACCCCGGCCAGCAGGACGACGACCGCGACGACGATGAGCCAGGACAGGCCGACGTCCTGGCGGGTGGCCATGATCACGCCGCCGACGCCGGTGATCGGCGCGGCGACGAGCATGACCAGGGACATGAAGGTCAGCGTCTGCACCTGCTGCACGTCGTTGGTGCTGCGCGTGATGAGGGTGGGGGCGCCGAACTCGCCCAGCTCGCGGGAGGAGAAGCTCAGCACCTGGTCGAACACGGCCGCGCGGACGTCGCGGCCCAGCCCCATCGCGACCCGTGCGGCGCCCCACACCGCCGCGATCTGGGCGACCGCCTGCACGGCGCTCGCGGCGAGCATCAGCCCGCCGACGCGCCAGATGTAGGCGGTGTCCCCCCGGGCGATGCCGTCGTCGATGATGTCGGCGTTGAGGGTGGGCAGCCAGAGGCTGGCGACGGTCGCGACGAGCTGGAGCACGAGGACCAGCGCCACCAGCCACGCGTAGCGACCCAGCCGGGTGCGCAGGAGTCGCAGGAGCACCCGTGCATTGTGCCCCCCTGACCTGGGTGGAGGGCCAGTCCTTTCCCCGAGGTCGGGCGCCGGTGCCCGGTGGGCCTACCCCTCGAGACGCTCGCGCAGCTCGGCCATCCGGCCGATCTCGGCGGTCTGCTCGACGAACATCTCGTCCGACATCTCCCGGGCGCGGACGTCGATGCCGTGGGTGCCGTGGGTCGTGATCATCTCCAGCGCGCCCTCGTGGTGGGCGGTCATGAGCTCGAGGAAGAGCAGGTCGGCCTCCTGGCCCGTGGCGTCGTCGAGCCGCTGCAGCTGCTCGGGCGTGGCCATCCCGGCCATCCCGTCCGCGCCCTCGGCCCCCCCGTGCTCGTGACCGCCGTCGCGCCCACGGGCGCCCAGCTCACCGCCGAGACCCTCGACGTCGACCCCGGCGTCGGCCGCCTCCGGCGGCACCAGCTCCTCGTGCTCGGCCAGCCAGGCGACGAGGGTGGCGAGCTCGGGACCCTGCGCGGCGCGGATGCGGTCGGCCAGGCCGGCGACCAGCTCGTCCTCCAGTCCGTCCTCGGCGAGGTCGACCATCGCCAGGGCCTGGGCGTGGTGGACGATCATCGACTTCACGAAGACGACGTCAGCCTCGTTGGGCTCCTCCACGGGCAGGGTGACCGGGCCGGTGTGCACGGTGTTGGCCTCCCCGGGGGCGCCCGGCTGGAGCACCGGACGCTCGGGCGTGACGGTCACCGAGGTGGGCTCCTCCGAGGCCGAGCAGGCGGTCGTCGCCAGGCCGAGGACGGCGGCCAGGAGCAGCGTCGTGGTGGTGCGTGCGGGCATGGGGACCACCTCACCACGCCGCCCCCGCCCGGCGACAGGGGCCCGGGTCAAGGATCCGTTCGGATCAGGTCAGAAGTTGGCAAAGGGTGGTCCGCGACGCCCCGCGCGTCCCTACGCTCGTCCGCACCGGACGTCGACCCTCCCCCCAGGGTCCCGGACAGGAAGGATCCTCATGACGCACCGCCCGCAACGACGCGGACGCCGCTCCGGCCTCGCCCTCCTGGGCGCGGCGGCGCTGACGCTCGCGACCGCCTCGACCGGCCTGGCGCTGCCCGACTCGGCCGACACCTCCGCCGCGGACGTCGCGGCGGCCGCCCTGGCCCCCGGCGAGATCGCCAAGAGCGACAACATCACCCACCTCGCCAACCTGCCCAAGCCGGCCGTCTTCCAGGGCGCCACCGGCTCGGACCTGGCCTTCCAGGACGACCTGGCCTTCGTGGGCAACTACAACGGCTTCTGGGTCGTCGACGTGTCCGACCCGGCCGACCCCGAGGTCGTCACCGAGGTGTACTGCCCCGGCGGCCAGGGCGACATCAGCGTCGAGGGCAACCTGCTCTTCCTCGCCGTCGACGCGCCGCGCACGGACAACACCTGCGCGAGCGCCCCCTCGACCGCGACGAGCCCGACCGCGTGGGAGGGCGTGCGCGTCTTCGACATCAGCGACGTGGCCGCCCCGAAGTACGTCGCCGGGGTCCGCACCGACTGCGGCTCGCACACGCAGACGATCGTGCCGAGCAAGAACAAGAAGAACCTGTACATCTACGTGAGCAGCTACAGCCCGCGCGAGACGTTCCCGAACTGCCAGCCGCCGCACGACTCCATCTCGATCATCGACGTCCCGGTGGCCGACCCGGCGGCGGCGGCGGTCGTCAACAAGCCGAACCTCTTCGCCGAGGACGGCGGTGGCTACAGGAACACCAGCGGCTGCCACGACATCACGGCCTACCCCAACCGCAACATCGCGGCGGGCGCCTGCATGGGCGACGGCATCATCCTGGACATCAACGACCCGGTGAACCCCACGGTCATCGAGCGGGTCCGCGACACCGAGAACTTCGCCTTCTGGCACTCGGCGACCTTCAACCAGGACGCCACCAAGGTCGTCTTCACCGACGAGCTCGGCGGCGGCGGCGCGGCCACCTGCCTGGACAGCATCCCGGACACCAAGGGCGCCAACGCGATCTACGACCTGGACCGCCGCGGCAACCTCTCGTTCGAGTCCTACTACAAGATCCCGCGCACCCAGTCCACGACCGAGAACTGCGTGGCCCACAACGGCTCGCTCATCCCGGTCAAGGGCTCGGACATCATGGTCCAGGCGTGGTACCAGGGCGGCCTGTCCGTCTGGGACTTCACCGACTCCAGCAGCCCTGAGGAGTTCGCCTTCTTCGAGCGCGGCCCGATCAGCAGCGAGCGCCTCGTCCTCGGCGGTGCGTGGTCGGCGTACTACTACAACGGCCACATCTACTCCTCCGACATCACCGAGGGGCTGGACGTCCTCAAGATCGACGACGCCCGGACCGACCCGGCGGCCAAGGTGCGGATGAACACCCTCAACCCGCAGACCCAGCCGCAGTACGTCGGCAACGGCAACTGAGGCACCCGAGCGGCACCAGGGCGCCGGCACCGCGAGAGCGGTGCCGGCGCCCTGCGTCGTCAACCCGGCCGGCACCTAGCATCGGTGGATGACCGACACCTGCCCCTGCGGCACGGGCCGCCCGCTCGCCGCCTGCTGCGGACCGCTGCTGTCGGCCGAGAGGCTCGCGCAGACCGCCGAGGAGCTCATGCGCAGCCGCTACACCGCCTACGCGCTCGGCGACCGCGAGCACCTGTGGCGCACGTGGGACCCGCGCACCCGGCCCGAGGAGCCCTACCTCGGCGAGGACCG
>JASKZT010000207.1 GCA_030145965.1 Ornithinimicrobium sp. | reverse complement strand
CCTGTCCGCCGTCGTGCTCTCCTGGGCTCCGCCCCGGCTGGGGGAGAGACCCTCCTACGTCGGGCTCTGCGTGCGCGAGGAGCTGGGGGACCCGGCCGAGGGCCGGTGGCAGCTGCACATCGCCGCCGACGGCCCCGAGGGGGATGCCTACCTCGACGCCGCGGCCGTGGAGTCCCTGGTCAGCGAGCTGCAACGGCTGCGCGAGCGCCTGTAGGCGGGCGCTGGTCACAGCGTGCGACCCAGGTCACGGAGCCGTCAATGCTCCTCCCGCGCGCAGCCCTGGGCCGCCAGCGCCGCCACGGTCGCCCCGATGACGGCCACCGCGGGGGCGCCGAGCCCGGCCTCCTCCGCGGCGCGGGCCACCTGGTGCAGCGGCGCGGTCACCTGGCGCTGAGAGGGCAGGCCGCCGTCGGCGACGACCGCGGCGGGCGTGTCGCCCGGCAGCCCGCAGGCGACGAGCCGCTCCGCGATCGCCGGCAGCGTCGCCACGCCCATGAGCACGACGATCGTCAGGCCGGCCGCGGCCAGGGCCGCCCAGTCCACCTGGTTGCGGGGGTCGTCCGGGCCGACGTGCCCGGAGACGACGACGAAGCCCGGCGTGACGGAGCGGTGCGTCACCGGCACTCCGGCCAGGCCCGGGACGGCGACCGCCGACGTCACGCCGGGGACGACGCGCACAGGGATGCCGGCGCCGGCGCAGGCGAGCCACTCCTCGCCCCCGCGGCCGAAGACGAAGCTGTCGCCGCCCTTGAGCCGCACGACGGTGGCGCCCCGGCCCGCCCGGTCCACGAGGATGGCGTTGATCTGCTCCTGGGGGGTGAACTCCCCGCGCGGGATCTTGCCGACCGGCACCCGCTCGGCGTCCGGGGGCGCGAGGTCGAGGGCGCCGAGCGGCGCCAGCCGGTCGTAGACGACGACGTCGGCGCAGCGCAGCGCCTCCGCGCCGGCGAGGGTGAGCAGGCCCAGGGGGCCCGGGCCTCCGCCGACGAGGACGACCTCGCCGCGACGACGGCCGGGCACGGCGTCCTCTGCGGTGACGGACGCCGCGTCGCCCCGCCGGTGAGCGGTGTCGCGCACGACGAGGTCGAAGTCCTCGAGGTCCACCGTCCCGGGCCCGGCCAGGGCCAGCAGCCCCCGCCCCGCCAGGTCGCGCAGGCGGGCGTCGGGCGAGCTCGTCTCGACGGTCACCCGCAGGCCGCGGTCGAGCAGGGCGTGCACCGTCTCGCTGACCCGCGGCCCGGGTCGCGTGACCAGCGCCGACTCCGGCCGGCCGGGCAGGGTCCAGCCCGCGGTGGTCCGGGCCCGGGTCTGCGCGGGGGTCGTCACGAGTCCTCCTCGGAGGGGGCGGGCGCGGTCGCCCTCCCGGTCAGCACGGTCCGCAGCTCGCGCAGCAGCCCGTCGGTGGTCAGGGGGTCGCGCACGGCGACGCGCACCCACCCGGCGTCCAGGCCGGGGAAGGTGTCCCCGCGGCGCACGGCATACCCCCGTGCCCGGAGGGCCTCCCGGACCCCGCGGCCCACCCGGGCGAGGACGAAGGGTGCCGCGGACGGCACGACCTCGACGCCCAGCGCCCGCAGGCCCGCGTCGAGGTGGCGGCGCCACGGCTCGAGCTCGAGCGCCAGCCGCCCGGCCTCGGCGAGCGCGGACGGCGCGGCGGTGGCGACCGTCGCGGCGAGCGCGGGGGTGCTCACCGACCACGGCGGCTGCTGCGCCGCGAGCCGCGACACGAGGGCGGGGTCGCCGACGACGTAGCCCACGCGCAACCCGGCCAGTCCCCACGTCTTGGTCAGGCTGCGCAGGACCAGGACGCCCGGCATCGAGGCGGCGATGAGGCTCTGGCGCTCCCCGTCGACCACCTCGTCGAGGAAGGCCTCGTCGACGACGAGGACCCCGCCGCTGCGGGTGTGCAGCGCGCGCAGCGCCGCCGCGGGGTGCAGCACGCCGGTCGGGTTGGTCGGGTTGCCGACGAGGACGAGGTCGGCGCGCCCGGCCGCCGCCGGGTCGAGCCGGAAGCCGTCGGCCGGGTCGAGCAGGTGCCGCTCCACGTGCAGCCCGGCGCGGCGCACGGCCGCCTCCGGCTCGGTGAACTGCGGGTGCACGACGAGGACCCGCGGCCCGAGACCGGCCCGCGCCACGAGCGTGAAGGCCTCCGCGGCGCCCGCGGTCGGCAGCACCATGTCCTCGGCCACGCCGTGCCGTCGCGCGAGGGCGGCCCGCGCGGGGGCCGGGTCGGGGTAGGCCGCCAGCTGCCCCGTGGTGCCCGCGACGACCTCCGCCAGCCAGGCAGGGGGCTCGGGGAGGCGGACGTTGACGGCGAGGTCGACCAGGTCGGGCGCGGTCTCGCGGTCCCCGTGGTGGGACAGGTCGTGGCGCTCCTCGTCGCCGGTCGCCACCTCGACGCGGACGACGCCCGCACCCACGGGGACGGGCGGGGCAGCGGTGGCACGGTCGGCGAGGCCGGCCCGGTCGTGCTCGGCCACCGCCTCGGCGAAGGAGCGCGCCAGGTGAGGGTGCCCGGCCCAGTGGGTGTGCAGGTATGCCGCGTGCACGGTCGCCCGGCCCGTGCCGGCGGGGTCGAGGGCGAAGCCCGACGGCCCCCGCCCGGACGTCCAGGCCGACCCCGCCCCGGACCGGCCCGACGGCTGCCCGGCGACGGGGTCGGTCAGCGTGCGGTGGAACTCGTGGCCGGTCGCGGTCGTGCCGGCCGGGCCGAGCACGGAGTCGACCGTGGTGCGCGCGCCGGCATACCCCAGGGTGAGACGGGGCGCCATGACCGCCGTGGCGGGCACGACCCCGGCGAACGGGTGGCCGTCGACCGACTCGGCCAGGTAGAGCAGGCCGGCGCACTCGGCCACGGTCGGCAGACCGGCGGTCACGGCCGCGCGCAGGTCGGCCAGGAGCGCGGTGTTGGTCGACAGCGCGGCGGCGTGCACCTCGGGGAAGCCGCCGCCGAGGTAGAGCCCGGCGACACCCGCCGGGAGGGCCCGGTCGACCGCGGGGTCGAGGGGAACGACGTCGCAGCCGGCCGCGCGGAGCAGCTCCTCGGTCTCGGCGTAGCGGAAGGTGAAGGCGCGCCCGCCGGCGACGGCGACCACGGGGCGTCGCCCGGCGCGCCCCGCCACCGACCCGGCCTCGGGCGACCACGGCACGGCGTCGAGCGGGGGGGCCGAGCGCGCGACCTCGAGGACGGCGTCGAGGTCGACGTGCTCGGCCGTGCGCTCCGCCAGCCGGTCGAGCGCCGCCGCGGCGTCCGCCCGCTCGGCGGCGGGCACGAGCCCCAGGTGACGGGAGGGGGCGCTGATGCCGGCGTCGCGCGGCAGGGCCCCGAGCACGGGCACGCCGAGGCGCTCGACCCAGCGGGTGACCTCGGCCGCGTGACCGGGCGAGCCCGTCCGGTTGAGCACCACCCCGGCCACCTGCACCCGCGGGTCGAAGGTCCGCAGCCCGTGGACCACCGCCGCGGCGGTGCCCGAGGCGTGCCCCGCGTCGACGACGAGCACGACCGGGGCCCGCAGGAGCCGGGCGACGTGCGCGGTGGAGGACGCGCCGTCGGTGCCGTTGCGCCCGTCGAAGAGCCCCATGACGCCCTCGACCACCGCGAGGTCGGCCGGTGCCGGCGTCCTCGCGGCGTGGAGCAGCAGCCCGGGGACCCGCTCCTCGCCCACGAGCCACGGGTCGAGGTTGCGGCCCGGCCGGCCCGTCGCCAGCGCGTGGTAGCCGGGGTCGATGTAGTCCGGTCCCACCTTGCCGGGCGAGACGCTGAGGCCGCGCGCCGTCAGGGCCGCCATCAGCCCGACCGACACGGTCGTCTTGCCCTGCCCCGACGCGGCGGCGGCGACGACGACGCGGGGCAGGGCGGTGGGAGGCGCGGCGGGGGCCGGCGCTACCACTCGATGCCCTTCTGGCCCTTCTGCCCCCGGTCGAAGGGGTGGGCGATCTTGGTCATCTCGGTGGCGACGTCCGCGGCGGCGAGCAGGTCGGGGTGCGGGTCGCGCCCGGTGACGACGACGTGCTGGTGACCCGGCCGCTCGCGCAGGACCGACAGGACCTCCTCGACGTCGATCCACCCCCACTTCAGCGGGTAGGTGAACTCGTCGAGCACGTAGAGGGTGTGCCGCTCCTCGGCGAGGCGGCGCCGCACCTCGGCCCAGCCCTCGCGGGCGTCGGCGGCGTGGTCCTCCTCGGTGCCGGTCTTGCGCGACCAGGACCAGCCGGCACCCATCTTGTGCCACTCCACGGGGCCGCCCTGCCCGGTGTCGCGGTGCACCTGGTCGAGGGCCAGGAGGGCCGCCTCCTCGCCGATGCGCCACTTGGCGGACTTGACGAACTGGAAGACCCCGATCGACCACCCCTGGTTCCACCCCCGCAGCGCCAGGCCGAAGGCGGCGGTCGACTTGCCCTTGCCGGCGCCGGCGTGGACGACGAGAAGGGGGCTGTGCCGGCGCTGCCGCGTGGTGCGGCCGTCGTCGGGCGTGACGGTGGGTTGTCCCTGTGCCATCAGGCGGCCTTCCGGTCGGTGACGATGTCGACGAGGGAGCCGGCCGCGACCTGCTCCAGGGGGAGGTGCTCGGCGCCCATGCGCCGGGCGATGTCGGCGGCCAGCCCGAGGCGCACGGGCCCGGTCTCGCAGTCGACGAGGACGGTCTGGGTGCCCGGCCAGCGGTCGGCGACGCGGCGCGCCTGCGCGAGGGCGTCGCGGCCCGCGGTCGCGCGGCCGTCGGTGACGACCACGACGAGGGCGCGCTGGTGCCGGTCGCGGAGGCGCTCCCGGGCCACGACCCGATGAGCCAGGACGAGCCCCTCGGCCAGCGGGGTGCGCCCGCCGTGGCCCACCTCGTGCAGGCGCGCGGCCGCCACCTCGACCGAGGAGGTCGGGGGCACGACGAGCTCGGCGCCGGTGCCGCGGAAGGTCACCAGCCCCACCCGGTCGCGCCGCTGGTAGGCGTCCACGAGCAGGGAGAGCACGGCGGTCTTGACCTCCTGCATGCGCCGCCGGGCGGCCATCGATCCGGAGGCGTCCACGACGAGCAGGACGAGGTTGGCCTCCTTGCCCCGCGTCACGGCGTGGCGCAGGTCCTGGGGCGCCACGCCCGCGCGGGCCCGACCGGCGCGACCGCCGGAGCGCAGGGCACCGGCGCGCAGGGTCGCGGTGAGGTGCACGGGTGCGCCGGGCGCCGGGCGACCGGCCGGGTGCACGCCGACGACGCGCCCCCGCGTCGTCAGCGCCGGGCTGCGCCGACCGGCG
>JASKZT010000168.1 GCA_030145965.1 Ornithinimicrobium sp. | reverse complement strand
GGCGTGCGGAGCACCGGCGAGCCCATCTCCCCTCGTGGCCGCGGCGCGCGGCGCGCGGTCCCGGCCGCCGCCGACGCGGACGACGACCCGGGCCTGCGCGAAGAGCGCGGCACCGGCGCCCAGACCGCCGTCGTCATGCTGGTTCTCGTGGGTCTGCTGGGCCTGGCCGTCGTGCTGGGCTGGAGCGCCCTGCGCGGCCTCGGTGGGGGCGACGAGGACCCCGCCGCCGGCGCGCCGGACGCCGGCGTGAGCACGGGCACCGCCGCGCCCGGTGGCGACGACGAGGAGGACACCGCCGCGCCGGCCGAGCCGACCGAGACCGAGGCCGAGCCCACGGAGACCGACCAGGCGGCACCGCCCGCCGGTGACGCCGGCTCCCTTCCGGTCCTGGGCATCACCTCCTACGACCCGCAGGGCGACGGTGACGAGAACGACGACCTCACCCCCCTCGCGGTCGACGGCGACACCGGCACGGAGTGGACCTCTCACACCTACCTCTCCAGCGGCTGGGGCGGGCTGAAGACCGGCACCGGTCTCGTCCTGGACCTCGGCGAGGGCGCGCAGGTGTCCGAGGTCGAGGTGGTGCTCGGCGAGGGTGACGTGGGCGTGGCCGCCTACCTCTCCGACGAGGTCACCATCGACGGCGCGACCGAGCTCGGCGCGCAGGACCCCGCGAGCGACACCTTCACCGCCGGCGGGGAGGAGCCCGCGACGGGCCGCTACCTCATCGTCTGGTTCACCCGCGCCTGGTCCTCCCCGGAGGGAGAGGTCGTCAGCGTGCGCGAGATCACCGTCCGGTGAGCGTGACCGTGGGCGTCGCGCGGGAGCTGTCCGAGCTCGACGACCACACCCTGCTCCGTCTGCACCAGGAGGGGGACGCCGAGGCGTTCGGCGAGATCTTCCGGCGCCACCGCGACCGGATGTGGGCGCTCGCGCTGCGCACCACGCGCGACCCGGAGATGGCCGCGGACGCGGTGCAGGACGCCTTCCTCAACGCCTTCCGGCGGGCGGGGTCCTTCCGCGGCGAGGCCAAGGTCACGACCTGGCTGCACCGGATCACCGTCAACGCCAGCCTCGACCGTCTCCGGCGCGTCCGGCCCACCGCCGACATCGCCGACCACGACCCGGTCGAGCCCCACGACCGGCACCGCTCGGTCGACGTGCGCCTGGACGTGCGGGCCGCGCTCGCCCAGCTCCCGGAGGGGCAGCGCCTCGCGCTGACCCTCGTCGACATGCACGGTCTGAGCGTGGCCGAGGCCGCGGAGGTGCTCGAGGTCGCCGAGGGCACGATCAAGTCGCGCTGCTCGCGCGGTCGTGAGGCCATGGCCCGTCTGCTCGGCCCGGACACCACGGAGACCCCGGTATGACGCCGCGACGCACCGTGGGACGGGGGCCGGGAACCCCGCGCGGCCCCCGCTCGTCCTACCGGGGTGAGCCGGCGTCCGTCCCGGCCCACCCGGCCCGCGCCACCGGCGCGCCAGCGGCCGGCTCCCCGACGAGCGACCAGCAGGAGGTCCGTCCGTGACGCCGAGCGACGGCCAGGGTCAGCGCGAGGACCGCGACCCGGAGGCGCACGACGACCCCACCGGCATGAGGGCGCTCCTGTCCTCCCTGCCCGACCCGGGGCCCATGCCCACCGACCTGGTCGAGCGGATCGAGGCCAGGCTGGCGGTCGAGCAGGCCCACCGCGCGCAGCAGGCCTCCTCCAGGGGCGCCGACCTGCGCTCCGACGGTGTGCTCGACCTCGCCGCCGAGCGCTCCCACCGCCGCCCGGGGCGCACCGTCGCGCTCCTGGGCGTGGCGGCCGCAGGGCTGCTGGTGGCGACCGTGACCATCGGTCAGCTCGCCGGCGTCGGCCCCGCCGCCGGGCCCGGCTTCGACAGCGCCGCGCAGGTCCCCTCCCGCGCCGGCACGGACGACGCCGCCGCCGACGGGGCCGACAGCGCCGGAGGCGCCTCACCCCAGGACGACGGCCAGGGGGAGATGGCCGCAGGGGGCGCCGAGGACCTGGACGCGAGCGGAGACGCCGCCGCCGGCACGGAGGAGGTCGGCGAGGTGCTGGACGAGGCCCTGGGTGTCGACGTGGCGCTCCTGCCGCCGCTGGGCGTCGTCACGCTGGACGCCTACCCCGAGCAGGTCGCCCAGGAGGCCCGCCTCCTGGGCACGCCGCAGCCCGCCTCGCAGGGCAGCCTCACCCAGGCCGGAGCGGACGCCTGCTGGCGGTCGGTGCAGCCTCGACAGCCGTGGCCGACCCTCGGCGCCGCCCAGGCGGAGCTCGACGGGGCGCGGGTCGTCGTGCTCCTCGGTGCGGGTGAGGAGGCCGGCGTGGAGGGCGAGTCGGCGATCCTGCCGTGGGCCTGCACCACCGGGGAGCTCGTCGAGCCGCTGCACGTCACCACGTGGAGCCCCGCGCCCTGACCCGGCCCGCCGGCCTCGCCCGGACCTCGCCCGCACCGCGACCGGGCCCTGCCGGCACCTCCTCCTCCTCGGCTCCGCCGGGGAACAGCGACGCCCTAGGATCGGTTGACAACGACAGGCCCGTCCCGCCGACGGACGCACCCGCACGCCTGCACCGACCCGTCCAGGAAGGACCCCATGACCAGCCAGACCGACGTCATGACGCCCACGCCCCAGCCCGCCGGCGACGGCGTGCGCGAGGTCATCATCATCGGCTCCGGTCCCGCGGGCTACACCGCGGCGGTCTACGCGGCCCGCGCGAACCTCGCCCCCCTCGTCTTCGAGGGCTCGGTCACGGCCGGCGGTGCGCTGATGAACACGACCGACGTGGAGAACTTCCCGGGCTTCCCCGGGGGCGTCATGGGGCCCGAGCTCATGATGAACATGCGCGAGCAGGCGGAGCGCTTCGGCGCCGAGCTCGTGCGAGAGGACGTCGTGGAGGTCGAGCTCACCGGCCCGGTCAAGACCGTCACGGACGGCAACGGCGACGTGCACCGCGCCCACGCCGTCATCCTGGCCATGGGCTCTGCCTACCGCGAGCTCGGCCTGCCCGACGAGCTGCGCCTCTCCGGCCACGGGGTCTCCTGGTGCGCCACGTGCGACGGCGCCTTCTTCCGCGAGCAGGACATCGTCGTGGTCGGCGGTGGCGACTCCGCGATGGAGGAGGCCACGTTCCTCAGCCGCTTCGGCCGCACGGTGACCGTCGTCCACCGCCGCGGCGAGCTGCGGGCGAGCCGCATCATGGCCGAGCGGGCGATGAACGACCCCAAGATCAGCTTCGTCTGGAACTCCGAGGTGACCGCCCTCCACGGCAGCCCGAAGCTGTCCTCGATCACGGTGCGGGACACCACGACCGGTGAGTCGCGCGACCTCGACGTCTCCGGTCTCTTCATCGCGATCGGGCACGACCCGCGCAACGAGCTCATCACCGGCCAGGTGGACCTCGACCCCGAGGGCTACGTCCTCACGCAGGGCCGGGGCGGCGCGACCAACCTGCCCGGGGTCTTCGCCTGCGGCGACCTCGTGGACCACACCTACCGCCAGGCCATCACCGCCGCCGGCTCCGGCTGCGCGGCCGCCCTGGACGCCGAGCGCTACCTCGCCGCGCTCCCGCAGACCGTCTGACCGCACAACCCCCACCTCCCCAACCCCGACGGAAGGACAGCACATGGCTACCCAGCAGACCACCGACGCAACGTTCACCGAGGACGTCCTCCAGCACGACGGGCCGGTCCTCGTCGACTTCTGGGCGCCCTGGTGCGG
>JASKZT010000149.1 GCA_030145965.1 Ornithinimicrobium sp. | reverse complement strand
GCCGGGCTCGTCCTGGGCCTGGTGACCGCCGTGGCGGCCCTCCTGCTCGCCGCCCTCACCGTCGCGGGGGCCTTCTCGGTCCCCGCCATGGGGGTGGGTCTGGTGCTCGTCGCGGTGGGCCTGTGGGGGGCCTGGGTCCTGGGCCGCGTGCAGCACTGGCTCCTCACCGTCTTCGCCGGCGTCGACGTCGGTCCTCCCCTGCCGAGCCGGGCACCGCTGTGGCGGCGCGTGGCCGGCCTCGACGAGCCACGGCTGCGGTCGCTGGCCTGGGCCGCGCTCCACGGCCTGTGGGGGCTGCTCGCCGGCTCGGTGGTCCTCGTCGTCATGATCCAGGGCGCCACCCTCCTGCTGCTGCCGCTGCTGGCCGGCGTCGCGCCGGACACCGGCGTCGTCGTCGCGCGGGTCCTGACGGTCACCACCACGACGGGGTATGCCGTCGGCTGGCTCGTCGGCCTCCTGCTCCTCCTCGTCGTGCCGTGGGTCGCCCGCGGGCTGGTCAGCGTCGACGTGGCCATGGCGCGGTGGCTCCTCGGCGACGACCCCCAGCGCCAGCTGCGCGAGATGAGCCGCCGCGTGCAGACGCTGACCACCTCCCGGTCGGAGACCATCGACTCGGTCGAGGCGGAGCGGCGCCGGATCGAGCGCGACCTGCACGACGGCCCGCAGCAGCGGCTCGTCGCCATCGCGATGAACCTCGGGCTGGCCCGCTCCACCCTCGACAGCGACCCCGAGGGCGCCCGCGCGCTCATCGACGAGGCGCACGCGTCGTCCAAGGAGGCGATCGTCGAGATGCGCCAGGTGGCCCGCGGCATCGTGCCGCCGATCCTCACCGACCGCGGCCTGGACGCCGCCGTCTCCGCGATCGCCGCCCGCAGCCCGGTCCCGGTGACCGTCACGGCGCAGCTGCCGCCCGGCGTCCGCCCCGACCCGACGGTGGAGGCCATCGCCTACTTCTGCGTGTCGGAGGCGCTGACCAACGCCGCCAAGCACTCCGGGGCGAGGCGCGTGCGGGTCGACCTCGGGGTGCGCCCCGGCGGCCCCGCCGGGGACCTGCTCGCGGTCACCGTGACCGACGACGGCCGCGGCGGGGCGGCGCTGGGCGAGGGCACCGGTCTGACCGGCCTGCGCCAGCGCGTGGCCTCCGTGGACGGCGACCTGCAGGTCCACTCCCCGCCCGGCCAGGGGACGACCCTGGCCGTCACGCTGCCCCTGCGACCCGGAAGGACCCGATGACCACCCCGGCCACCCCCCACGAGCCCGCGCCGGACGCCCTGCGGGTGATCCTCGCCGAGGACTCGGTGCTCCTGCGCGACGGTCTCGTGCGCCTCCTCCAGGCTGCCGGCCTCGAGGTCGTCGACGCCTGCCCGGACGCCCAGACCTTCCTGGAGTCGGCGCGCCGGCACCACCCCGACATCGTCGTCGTCGACGTGCGGATGCCCCCCACCTACACCGCCGAGGGCCTGCAGGCGGCGCTCGTCGTGCGCGAGGAGCTGCCCGACGTCGCGGTCGTCGTCCTCAGCCAGTACGTCGAGGAGACCTACGCCACCGAGCTGCTCGCCGGCCGGCCCCGCGGGGTCGGCTACCTGCTCAAGGACCGGGTGGCCGACACCGGGGACTTCATCGAGGCGATCCGCACGGTCGCCGCCGGCGGCACCGCGCTCGACCCCGAGGTGGTCTCCCAGCTCATGTCCCGCGCGCGGCACAGCGACCCCCTGGGCCGCCTCACCCCGCGCGAGCAGGACGTCATGCGCCTCATGGCGCAGGGACGCAGCAACAAGGCGATCTCGCGCGAGCTGTGGATCGGGGAGGGCGCGGTGGAGAAGAACGTCTCCTCGATCTTCAACAAGCTGGCGCTGGCCCCCACGGGCGACGACCACCGCCGGGTCCTCGCGGTCCTGCAGTGGCTCGAGCACGGGGGTGAGGAGTGAGCCGCGACCAGCACCAGCCCCAGGACACCGTCCCGCGGGCCGGCGGGCCGTGGGCGACGCCGCTCGACCAGGGCGGCCGCCCCGCCGGGCCCCCGCCCCTGCCCACCCCCGTCTACCAGCGGCGCCACCGCGGCCTGCGGCTGGGTGGTCTCGCGCTCGTCGGCCTGGTCGTGGCGGGCGGGGCCGCCTCCAACGTGCCCGAGATGGTCCGTGACGGCGAGGAGGAGACGATCACCCTGCCCGCGGACATGCGGGTCCTGGACCTGCGCGCGGCGGCCGGCGAGGTCGTCGTCCGGCCGGTCGCGGAGGGCCAGCAGCCCACCGTCGTCGCGAGCAAGCACTGGTCGCTGCGCGAGCCGACCACCTCGGTGGGCACGGCCGGCGACGTGACGTCGCTGTCGCTGGACTGCCCGCCGACGGGGTGGGTCGGCCGGTGCTACGCCGACTGGCAGGTGAGCGTCCCCGCCGACCTCACGGTGCTGGTCCGGGCCGAGGTCGGCGACGTCGACGTCGCCGGCCTCACCGGCGAGGTCGAGGTCAGGGGCTCGGTCGGCGACGTCAGCGTCACGGGCTCGCCGTCCACGCTGTCGGTGACGACCTCCGTCGGCCGCGTCAGCGCCTCCCTGGAGGACCCGCCGGAGTCCGTGCGCCTGCGGACCAGCGTCGGCGACGTCGACCTGCACCTGCCCTCCGGCGTCGCCTACGACGTGCAGGACACCTCGTCCCTGGAGGAGGCGGTCCTGGACGTCCAGACCTCGACGACGTCGCCGCACCACGTGCAGGTCGGCTCGAGCCTGGGCACGGTCAGGGTGAGCGACGGCTGAGACCGTCCCTCAGCCGTCGGCCGCGGCGTCGCCCCCGGTGTAGAACCACCGGCCGCCGCGCCGGGTGAAGCGGCT
>JASKZT010000141.1 GCA_030145965.1 Ornithinimicrobium sp. | reverse complement strand
GCAGGAGCAGGGGCCGGCGGTCCGCGGGCGTGGCGTTGAGGTCCCACACCTCGCGGTCGAGGAAGAGACCGTCCTGGGGGTGGATGCCGACGCGCTCGTCGTGGGGGATGTGCATGCCCTCGGCGCAGCGCTGCCAGTCCTCGACCTCGCTCTCCTGGAGGTCGAGGCGTGCCACGGCACGGGCCAGCTGCTCGGGGTCGGTCTCCTGCAGGGTGCGGACGGTGTCGACCGCGGCCTGCAGGTTGTGGCGGGCCATGACGTTGGTGAAGAAGTTGTCGTTGACGACGGTGTTGTACTCGTCCGGGCCGGTCACGCCGTGGATGTGGAAGGTCTGGTCGCCGTTGACCTGCCAGAAGCCCAGGTCGGCCCAGAGCCGGGCGGTCTCGACGAGGATGTCCACGCCCTGGTTGAGGAGGAACTGCCGGTCGCCGGTGGCCTGGGAGTACTTGAGCAGGGCGTAGGCGATGTCGGCGTTGATGTGGTACTGCGCCGTCCCGGCCTGGAAGTAGGCCGAGGCCTCATGGCCGTTGATCGTGCGCCAGGGGAAGAGCGCGCCGAAGTGCGACAGCTCGGCGGCCCGCCGCCGGGCGTGGTCGAGCATCCCGTGTCGGAAGCGGAGGGCGTTGCGGGCCGCCTGCGGGTGGGTGTAGGTGAGGAAGGGGACGACGTAGCACTCGGTGTCCCAGAAGTAGTGACCGCCGTACCCCGTCCCGGTCAGCCCCTTGGCGGGGATGCCGTGGCTGCCGGCGCGGATCGTGGACTGGCCGAGCTGGTAGAGGTTCCAGCGCACCGCCTGCTGGACGGCGGGCTGGCCCTCGACCTCGACGTCGGACTCGGCCCAGAAGCGCGCCCACAGCTCGGCGTGCTCGGCGTGGAGCTGCTCCGCGCCGACGGACACGGCGCGGTCCATGGTCCGGGCGCAGCGGTCGGCGAGCTCGCGGGCGGGGACGCCGCGGGAGGTGTGGACGGTGACGAGCTTCTCGACGCGCACGACGTGGCCCTGCTGGGCGGACACCTCGTAGACGTGCTTGGCGAGGTCCTCCTCGACGCTGCGTCGCTCGGTCCAGCTGCTGTCGGTCTCGATGCGGTGGTCCACCAGGGTGGCGATCGTCATCCGGGAGTTGGCGCAGCGGTAGCCCAGCAGCAGCCGGTCGTCGCGGATCTCGTGCAGGCGCGGCTCCAGCACGCGGTGCTCGAACCCCTCGGCCTGGCGCGGGTCCGCGCCCTCTCCCAGGGCGGCGTCGCTGACGTGGTACTCGTCCGAGCCGTCCTGGCGGTTGAGGACCGAGCTGGAGATGACGAGGGAGGCGTCGCCGTCGAGCATCTCGACCTCGAAGGTCATCACGGCCAGGTGCCGCTCGACGACGCTGGTCATGCGTGAGCTGCGAATGCGGACCCGCTTGCCCGAGCTCGTCCGCCACACGACCTCGCGGCGCAGCACGCCCTCGCGCAGGTCGAGGGTGCGCTCGTAGTGCTCGACGTCCGCGGCCGAGAGCAGCAACGGCTCGTCGTCGACGTAGAGCTTGATCGTCTTGGGGTCCGGGACGTCGACGATGGTCTGCCCGACGCGGGCCAGGCCGAAGGCCTCCTCGGCGTGGCGGATCGGCCAGGTCTCGTGGAAGCCGTTGACGTAGGTGCCGTGGGTGTGGGTGTCCCGGCCCTCCTCGACGTTGCCGCGCAGGCCGAGGTAGCCGTTGGACACCGAGAAGAGGGTCTCGGTCAGCCCCAGGTCGTGGCCGTCGTACTCGCGCTCGACGAGCCTCCAGGGGTCGACGGGGAACCGCGTGCGGTCCAGCGGGTCGACGGGGCGAGGCGGGCGGTGCCAGGAGCTCGCGTCGGTGTGCACGTGTCCTCCGGTGGGGTGGGTGGGCTGGTCGGGGGTGCCGTGCGAGGGCTCGGGCGCGTGCGGATGGTCGTGCTGGCGTGCGGGCACGGGGACCTGTCTGTGGGCGTCGTGGTGGAGGGGTGTGGCGTCGCTGTCAGGCGAGCTCGGCGAGGTCGCGGACGACCAGGTCGGCGCCCGCCTCGCGCAGCGCGTCCGCGCCGGCGCCGCGGTCGACGCCGACGACGAGCGCGAAGTCGCCGGCCGCGCCCGCGCGGACACCGGAGACGGCGTCCTCGACGACGGCGCAGCGCGACGGCTCGAGGCCGAGCTGCCGCGCGGCATACGCGTAGGTGTCCGGGCGCGGCTTGCCGCCCAGGCCCTCCTCGGCCGCGACGGTGCCGTCGACGACGACCTCGAAGCGCTCGGCCAGGCCGGAGGTCCTCAGGACGTGCCGGCCGTTGCGCGAGGAGGTGACGACCGCGACCTGCGTGCCGCCGCGCTCGCGGAGCCGGTCGAGGAGGGCGACCGAGCCGGGGTAGGGGGAGATGCCCTCGAGGTCGAGGATGTCGTTGAAGATGACGTTCTTGCGGTTGCCGAGGCCACAGACGGTCTGGGCGTCCGCAGCGTCCTCGGGGCCGCCCTCCGGCAGCTCGATGCCGCGGGAGCGCAGGAAGGCGGCCACGCCCTCGTAGCGCGGCCGGCCGTCGACGTGCTCGAAGTAGTCCTGGTCGGTGTAGGGCGAGGTGTCCGCCCGGCCGTCCTCGGGCAGGTCCGCCAGGACGGCGACGAACAGCTGCTCCCAGGCACGCATGTGGACCTCCGCGGTGGGTGTCAGCACGCCGTCGAGGTCGAAGAGCACGGCGTCGACGTCGTTCAGGTCCATGCCACAACGGTAGGGCAGGATGCCGGTGGTCTCGACCCGGCCCCTGTGGACGGCGGTGCGGCCGGTGTCGGCCGCGGCGGCTACGGTCGGGGACATGACGGACACGCAGGAGCAGACGCCCAGCACCGCCGCGACCCCAGGGGTGGCGACGGAGGCGGACGCGCCGCTCGTCGCCGCGGCCCAGGGAGCCCTGCGGCGCCTGGTCGGTCGGGACGACGCGGAGTTCCGCGACGGGCAGCTGGACGCGGTCGTGGCGCTCGTCCGCGACCGGGCGCGGGTCCTGGTCGTGCAGCGCACCGGCTGGGGCAAGTCCGCGGTCTACTTCGTCGCCACAGCGCTGCGGCGCGCCCAGGGGGCCGGGCCCACGATCATCGTGTCGCCGCTGCTGGCGCTCATGCGGGACCAGATCGCGGCGGCCGGGCGGGCCGGCGTGCGGGCCGTGACGATGAACTCCGCCAACGCCACCGAGTGGGACGACGTCCGCGCCGCGCTCGCCGCCGACCAGGTCGACGTGCTGCTGGTCAGCCCCGAGCGGCTCAACAACCCCCGCTTCCGGGAGGAGCAGCTGCCCGACCTCGCCGCGCGCTGCGGCCTGCTCGTCGTCGACGAGGCGCACTGCATCAGCGACTGGGGGCACGACTTCCGCCCGGACTACCGCCGCATCCGGACCCTGCTCGACGGCCTGCCCGGTGACACGCCCGTCCTGGCGACGACGGCCACGGCCAACGAGCGCGTCGTCGAGGACGTCGTGGAGCAGCTCGGGTCGGGCGGCGCCGCGGTGAGCACCATCCGCGGGCCGCTGGCCCGCGCCTCGCTGCGGCTCGGCGTGCTGCCGCGGCTGACCCCGGAGCAGCGGCTGGGGTGGATCGTCGGGCACCTGGGCGAGCTGCCGGGCAGCGGCATCGTCTACTGCCTGACGGTCTCGGCGGCGGAGGACGTCGCCGAGGCGCTGCGGGCGGCCGGCCACGAGGTCGCGTCCTACACCGGGCGCACCGACCCGGAGGAGCGGGAGCGGCTCGAGGGCGCCCTGCGCGACAACCGGGTCAAGGCCCTCGTGGCCACGAGCGCCCTCGGCATGGGTTTCGACAAGCCGGACCTGGGCTTCGTCGTCCACCTCGGTGCGCCGAGCTCGCCGGTCGCCTACTACCAGCAGGTGGGCCGCGCCGGCCGCGCGACCGAGCGGGCCGACGTGCTGCTTCTGCCCGGCTCGGAGGACCGCGACATCTGGTCCTACTTCGCGACGGTCTCCATGCCGCGCCAGGACCAGGCCGACGCCGTCCTCACGGCCCTGGCCGAGGCGCAGCGGCCCCTGTCGACCCCCGCGCTGGAGACGATGGTCGACGTGCGCCGCACGCGCCTGGAGCTGCTGCTCAAGGTGCTCGACGTCGACGGCGCCGTGGAGAAGGTCCAGGGCGGCTGGGTGGGCACCGGGCGGCCCTGGGTCTACGACCGCGAGCGCTACCAGCGGGTGGCGGACGCGCGGGTGCGGGAGGCCGAGCTCATGGTGGCCTACCAGCAGACCGGCACCTGCCGCATGGCGTTCCTGCAGGAGTGCCTGGACGACCGGACGGCCACGCCGTGCGGGCGCTGCGACGTGTGCACCGAGCCCTGGTACCCCACCGACGTCCCCGAGCAGGCCCTCGGCGCGGCCCGCGAGCAGCTCGCCGGCGTCGGCGTGCCGGTGGAGGCGCGCGCCCAGTGGCCGACGGGTATGCCGCGGCTCGGCGTGGAGGTCAAGGGCCGGATCCCCGCGGAGGAGCTGGCCGAGCCGGGGCGCGCGCTCGCCCGGCTCTCCGACCTGGGCTGGGGCCAGCGCCTGCGCACGGTGCTGGCCGAGGGAACCTCGCAGGCAGTCGACCCCGAGGTGCCGGACCTGGGCGTCGAGCCCGGGCGTCCCGTGCCGCCGGAGGTCGTCCGCGCCGTCGTGCAGGTGCTCGCCGGCTGGGACTGGGCGTCGCGCCCCGTGGGGGTCGTGGCGATGCCGTCGCGGCGCCGGCCCGCGGTCGTCGGCTCGCTCGCGCAGCAGATCGGGGAGATCGGCCGGCTGCCCTTCCTCGGCACGCTGGACTACCTCCACGGAGGCCCGGTGGGGGAGCCGGGTGGCAACAGCGCCTTCCGGCTGTCCAACGTCT
>JASKZT010000126.1 GCA_030145965.1 Ornithinimicrobium sp. | reverse complement strand
CCGGCAACGTCGGCACGCCCGTCCTCGACGCCGTCCAGCACCCCGACCCCTACGACGTCATCGCGGTCGAGCTGTCCAGCTTCCAGCTGCACTTCACGCACTCGATGTCGCCGCTGGCCTCCGTCGTGCTCAACGTCGCGCCCGACCACCTCGACTGGCACGGCTCGCTCGAGGGGTATGCCGCGGACAAGGCGAAGATCTACGCGCGCACCCAGGTCGCCTGCCTCTACAACGTCCAGGACGAGCGGACGATGCGGATGGTCGAGGACGCCGACGTCGTCGAGGGCTGCCGCGCGATCGGCTTCACGCTCGGCACGCCGGGGCTGTCCATGCTAGGGCTCGTCGACGACGTGCTGGCCGACCGCGCCTTCGTCGCCGAGCGGGCGACGTCGGCCGCCGAGATCGGCACGCTGGCCGACCTGTCCCGCGCCTCGGGCGGCGACGGCGGCTCCGCCCCGCCGCCGCACCTGGTCGCCGACGCCCTCGCCGCCGCCGGGCTGGCGCGCGCCGCCGGGGTGTCGTCCGCGGCCGTGCGCGACGGGCTGCGCGCCTTCCGCACCGACGCCCACCGCACCACCGTCGTCGCCGAGCGCGACGGTCTGACCTGGGTCGACGACTCCAAGGCCACCAACCCGCACGCCGCCCAGGCGGCCCTGCGCGCCTACCCCGACATCGTCTGGGTCGCCGGCGGCCAGCTCAAGGGCGCCGAGGTCGACGACCTCGTGGCCGAGGTGGCCGAGCGGCTGCGCGGGGTGGTGCTCCTCGGCGCCGACCGCGCGCAGATCGCCGCCTCGCTCGCCCGACACGCGCCCGACGTCCCCGTCCACGACGCCGGCGTCACCGACCATGGGGACATGCCCGCCCTGGCCCGCCTCATGGACGACGTCGTGACGCACGCCGCCGCGATGGCGCGCCCCGGCGACGTGGTGCTGCTCTCGCCGGCCGCCGCGTCCCTCGACATGTTCCCCAGCTACGGCTCGCGCGGCGACGTCTTCGCCGACGCGGTGCGCCGCCGCCTGGGTCAGCACGGGTGAGGCGCGCATGACGACGATCGACCGGCCGCGCAGCGCGACGTCCGGGGCGGACCGGCGAGGCCCGGGCGGGCCTGCCTCCCCGGCCCCGGCTCCCGCCTCGGACTGGAGCCTGGTCCAGGCGGGGGACTGGCTGCGCTCGCCCGTCGCGCCCTACTACCTCATCTTCTCCTCGGCCACGATCCTCACCGTCCTGGGGCTGGTCATGGTGCTCTCGGCCAGCGGCCCGAGCTCCTTCGCCGACAGCGGCAGCTCCTACACCGTCTTCGCCGGCCAGCTCGCCTTCGCCGCGGTCGGCATCGTCATGGCGCTCGTCGGGTCCCGGGTGCCGGTGCGGTGGTGGAAGCGGCTGGCGCTGCCCGCCATCCTGCTGGCCCTCCTGCTCCAGGCCGCGGTCTTCACCGGTCTGGGCGTGGAGTTCCAGGGCAACCGCAACTGGATCATGATCGGCGGGCGCACCCTGCAGCCCTCGGAGTTCGGCAAGATCGCGCTCGTCGTCTACGGCGCGGCCGTGCTCGCGGCCAAGCGCAAGGTCATGCACAGGGTCGGCCACGCGACCATCCCCTTCGCGCTGCCCTTCGGACTCGTGCTCGTGGCGCTGGTCATGATGGGCCACGACCTGGGCACCGCGATGATCCTCGTCGCGGTCATCGTCGGCATGCTCTGGGCGGCCGGCCTGCCGGCCCGGTGGTTCGCCGGGGTCGGCCTCGTCGCGGCGGGCGGCGTCGCCTTCCTCGCCGCCGGCAGCGCCAACCGCATGCAGCGCATCCAGGTCTGGCTGGGCGACATCTGCGACTCGCCGCACGCGGCCGAGGGCGGCTGCTTCCAGAAGGTGCACGCCGAGTACGCCCTCGCCGACGGCGGCTGGTGGGGCCTGGGCCTCGGCGCCTCCCGCGAGAAGTGGGGCCTGCTGCCCGAGCCGCACAACGACTTCATCCTGGCGATCATCGGCGAGGAGCTCGGGCTGCCGGGCACCTTCGCCGTCATCGCGCTCTTCGCGGTCATCGCCTACGCCTGCTTCCGCATCGTCAGCCAGTCCGACGACCCGTTCGTGCGGCTCGCGACGGCCGGCGTGATGATCTGGATCCTCGGCCAGGCGATGCTCAACATCGGCTCGGTCATCGGCATGCTGCCGATCATCGGCGTGCCGCTGCCGCTCGTCTCCAGCGGCGGCTCGGCGCTCATCGCCGCCCTGCTGGGGATGGGGCTGCTCCTGGCGATGGCGCGCTCGGTGCCCGGCGCGTCGGAGCGCCTGCGCGCCCGCCCGTCGCGGCTGCGCCGCACCCTGGCCGTCCTCCCGGCGCGCCGGGCGACCGGCCGCGGGAGCCGCCGGTGAGCCCGCTCTCGGTCGTGCTGGCCGGCGGTGGCTCGGCCGGTCACGTCAACCCCCTCCTCGCCACCGCCGACGCGCTGCGCCGCCGCGTGCCCGACGTGCGGATCTGCGTGGTCGGCACCGCAGAGGGCCTCGAGGCGCGGCTCGTGCCCGAGCGCGGCTACGAGCTCACCCACATCCCCAAGGTGCCCTTCCCGCGGCGCCCCGACACGGCGGTGCTGCGCTTCCCGGCGGCGCTGAAGTCGGCCGTCGGGGCCGTGCTGCACGCCGTGCGCGCCTGCGACGCGGACGTCGTCGTCGGCTTCGGGGGGTATGTCGCGACGCCCGCCTACCTGGCCGCCCGCCGCGCCGGGCTGCCCATCGTCATCCACGAGCAGAACGCCCGCGCCGGGCTGGCCAACCGCCTCGGCGCCCGCCTCACCGACGCCGTCGCCACCACCTTCGCCGCGACCGAGCTGCCGGGCGCGAGGCGGGTCGGGCTGCCGCTGCGCGCCGAGATCCGCGACCTGGACCGCGCGACCACGCGCCCGGAGGCGCTGGCCCACTTCGGCCTCGCCGACGACCGCGCGACGCTGCTCGTCTTCGGCGGGTCGCTCGGCGCCCAGCGGCTCAACCAGGCCTTCTCCTCCGCCGCGGCCGACATCCTCGCCGCCGGCGTCCAGGTGCTGCACATCACCGGCGAGGGCAAGGACGTCGAGGTCCCGGTCAACCTCGAGGGCGCCCGCTACGTCGCGATCCAGTACACCGACCGCATGGACCTCGTCTACGCCGCCGCCGACCTCGCGGTCTGCCGCGCGGGCGCGGGGACCGTCTGCGAGCTCGCGGCCGTCGGCGTGCCGGCGGTCTACGTGCCGCTGCCCATCGGCAACGGCGAGCAGCGGCTCAACGCCGCCGGGGTCGTCGAGGCCGGGGGCGGCCTGCTCGTCGACGACGCCGAGGTGAACCCCGACTGGGTGCGGCAGACCATCCTGCCCCTGGTCACCGACGCCGACCGCCTCGCCACCATGGCGCGCGCGGCGGCCGAGCACGGCGAGCGCGACGCCGACGACCAGCTCGTCGACCTCATCCTCGCGACCGCGGAGAGCGCAGGAGCGACGGCGTGACCGGCCGCCGCTTCGACCTGACCGCGCCCGTGCCCCCCGCCGAGGAGCTCGGTGCCGTCCACCTCCTCGCGATCGGCGGCTCCGGCATGTCCGGCGTGGCGCGCATGTTCCTCGCCCGCGGCATCCCCGTCTCCGGCTCCGACCGCGCCGACAGCCCGACGCTGCGGGCGCTCGAGGCCGAGGGGGCGCGCGTCTTCGTCGGTCACGACCCGGCCCACCTCGAGGGTGCCTCGACGGTGGTCGTGAGCAGCGCCATACCCGAGGACAACGCGGAGCTCGCCGCCGCGCGCGCCGCCGGGCTGCGGGTGCTGCACCGCTCCCAGGGCATCGCCGCGCTCCTGCACGGTCGCGACGCGGTCGCCGTGGCGGGCGCCAACGGCAAGACGACGACGAGCGCGATGACGACCGTGGCGCTGCAGGCCGCCGGCGCGGACCCCGGCTACGTCATCGGAGCGCCGCTCGCCGGGGCCGGCACCAACGCCGCCCCGGGTGCCGCCGACGCTCCGGTCGTCGTCGAGGCCGACGAGAGCGACGGCTCCTTCCTCGTCTACCGCCCGCGCGTCGCGGTCGTCACGAACGTCCAGCCCGACCACCTCGACTTCTGGGGCGACGAGGCGGGCGTCGAGGCGGCCTACGCCGACTTCGCCCGCACGATCCGCCCGGGCGGCCTGCTCGTCACCAACGCCGACGACCCCGGGGCCGCCCGCCTGGCCCGCAGCGCCGCCGACGAGGGTGTCGACGTCGTGACGTGGGGGAGCGGCGAGGGCGACACGCCGGCGCCGGACCTGCTCGTGCGCGACGCCCGCACCGAGGGCATGACGTCCGGCGCCACCCTGGTCTGGCAGCGCGACCTCGGACCTGTGCCCGCCGGCACGACCGCCACGCTCGAGCTGCCGGTGCCGGGGCTGCACAGCGTGGCCAACGCCGCGGCTGCCGTGCTCGCGGCCACCGCCGGCCTGGGCCGCCCGCTGGAGCCCGTCCTGGCCGGGCTGGCCGCCTTCGCGGGCGCCCACCGGCGCTTCGAGCCGGTCGGCAGCGCCGGCGGCGTCGAGGTCGTCGACGACTACGCCCACAACGCCCCGAAGGTCACCGCCGTCGTCCAGGCCGCCCGCTCGGCGGCCGCGGGCCGCCGGGTCGTCGTCGCCTTCCAGCCCCATCTCTTCTCGCGCACCCGCGACTTCGCCGCGGGCTTCGCCGCCGGCCTGGCGGCCGCCGACGTGCTCCTGCTGCTGCCGGTCTACGGCGCGCGGGAGAGCCAGGAGCAGTTCCCCGGCGTCACCTCCGCGCTGCTTGCCGACCTCGTGCGCGGGGCGGGCACCGGCACCCACGTGCACCTGGTGGCCGGGCGCGAGGGCGCCGCGGAGGCGCTGCGCGACCTCGTGCGCCCGGACGACCTGGTCGTGACCGTCGGCGCCGGTGACGTGACCGGCGTGGGGCCGCAGCTGCTGCGGCTGCTCGCAGAGGAGCGAGACCGGTGAGGCTGCTGCCCAGGGGGATGTCGCAGCGTCGCGCCGAGCGCCGGGCGCGGGCCCGCGGGGTCCGCGGACCCCGCCGGTGGGGCCGGGCGCTCCTCGGCTGGGGGGTGGGCGTCGTCGTGCTGGCGGCCGCCGCGGTCTTCCTCTTCTTCTGGTCGGCGGCGTTCGTCGTCGACGACGTGAAGGTCTCCGGGGTCGAGGGCGAGGTCGCCGACAGCGTCGTGCGCCACGCCGACATCCCCCACGGGAGGCCGCTGGCCCGCGTGTCGCAGACCCACGTCAGCGAGCGCGTGCTCGCCGGCGAGCCGCGGGTGGCCAGCGTCTCCGTCGCGCGCGAGTGGCCCTCGAGCATCACCTACCAGGTGGAGCTGCGCGAGCCCGCCCTGGCGCTGCGCCAGGGCAAGACCGTCTGGCTGGCCGACGCCGGTGGCGTCGTCTACGACGAGGTCGCCAAGCGCCCCAAGGGGGTGCCCGTCGTCAACGTCTCCGAGGAGCCGCACGCGCTGCCGCGCGAGACGGTGCAGGGCCTGCTCGACCTCTTCGCCAGCCGTCCCAAGGACAAGGTGCTCGAGGGCGAGCTCTCCACGCCGCGGTATGCCGCCAACGGCACCGTGTCGATGAAGATCGACGGGCTGACGGTGCAGTGGGGCGAGCCCACCGAGGCCGAGAAGAAATGGCGGGTCGTGACCGCGCTCGTCGGCCAGGAGAGCATCGACCCCCAGGGCGGCGTCCCGCAGAAGATCGACGTCAGCGCGCCCAGCACGCCCGTCGTCACCGGCCTGCCGCCGGCGCCGCAGGGCTGAGCGCGACCTCGGCCCTGGACCCTCCACCCTCGACCTGAAGTCGAGGTTCACGCTCGCGGGGCTCAGAGGCGCGGCGCCCTAGGATCACGGGACAAGCACAACAGCCCTGATCTCCAGCTCGAAAGGTCCACCGTGTCCGCTGCGCAGAACTACCTGGCCGTCATCAAGGTCGTCGG
>JASKZT010000004.1 GCA_030145965.1 Ornithinimicrobium sp. | reverse complement strand
CGTCGTGGCGGGGGGTCTGGTAGTAGGTGCGCACGGCCACGCCCATCGGGCGGTCGTCGCGCTTGGGGCGGTCCATCGAGAGCGAGAGCCGGCTGGAGTTGCCGTCGGCGGCCACGACGACCGGGGCGCGGAACTCGCGGGTCTCGCCGGTGGCGCGGCCGTCCTGGCCCATGACCTTGGCCCGCACGCCGCAGATGTGGCCCCGGTGGTCGAGGAGGGGCTCGCTGACGCTCGTGCGCTCGTGCAGGCGGGCGCCGCGCGACTCCGCGTGCCGGGCGAGGATCTCGTCGAGGTCCATCCGGGTGCGCACGAGGCCGTAGGGCGGGAAGGTGGAGCTGCCCGGCCAGTCCAGCTCCATCCTGACGCCGCCGCCGAGGATGCGCAGCCCCTTGGTGCGGTGCCAGCCGTCCTCCTCGCGCGTCGGCACGCCGAGGGAGATGAGCTCGCGCACCGCGCGGGGGGTCAGACCGTCGCCGCAGACCTTGTCGCGCGGGAAGGAGGACTTCTCCAGGAGCAGCACGTCGACGCCGTGGGCCGCGAGGTAGGCCGCGGTCGCGGACCCCCCGGGGCCCGCTCCGACGACGATGACCTCGGCCGTCTCGACCTGCTCGCTCACGATGTCTGCCTCGCTTGTGCCAACTTTCACGAACTCGCGCCAGTCTAGGTCGCCCTTCGGGGCGCACCCGGTCAGGCGCTCCTTCATGGCATTAGGGCACGCCGACCTGCCCGAAGAAGCAAGCCCGTCACGGCCAGGTCCGGGTGTTCGAAGGGCGGGTGCCCGGCGAGGAAGTCCCTGACCTCCGCGAGCTCGACCTCCATGTCGTCCCTCCCGTGCTCCCCGCCACGGCGTCGCGCCGTGGGCGGCTAGGCGAGCGGTCCGGGCCGCCCGGGGGCGACCGCGTGGTGGATGGCGGCGATGCCGCCGGTGAGGTTGCGCCAGCGCACCGACCCCCACCCGGCGTCACGGACCCGGACGGCCAGCGCGCGCTGACCGGGCCAGGCCCGGATCGACTCGGTGAGGTAGGCGTAGGAGTCGGGGTTGGAGCTGACCCGGCGCGCCACCGAGGGCAGCGCGCTCAGCACGACCTTGTCGTAGACGGTGGAGAGCACCGGCACGACCGGCCGGGAGAACTCGCACACCACCAGGCGTCCGCCGGGGACGACCACCCGCCGGAACTCCCGCAGCGCCCCGTCGACGTCGGCGACGTTGCGCAGCCCGAAGCTGATCGTCACCACGTCGAAGGAGCCGTCGGCGAAGGGCAGGGCCGTGGCGTCCGCGGCGGTGAAGGGCAGGTCGGGGCGGCGGCGGTCGCCCTCGCGCAGCATGCCGAGGGAGAAGTCGGCCGGGACGACCTGGACGCCGCGGTCGGCGTAGGGCTCGCTGGAGGTGCCGGTGCCGGCGGCGATGTCGAGCACCCGCTCCCCCGGGTGCGCGTCGACCGCCGCGACGACCGCACGGCGCCACAGGTGGTCGATGCCGCCGGTCAGCACCGTGTTGGTCAGGTCGTAGCGGGGGGCGACGTCGTCGAACATCTCGGCGACCTCGCGCGGCTTCTTGTCCAGGCTGGCGCGCGACGGGCTCATGCCCTCCATCCTCCCAGACCGGCCTACAGTGGTCCGCTGTGCCGTCGCCTCCCCTCCCCTCCCGCCTGCGCGTGCGCAGCGTGCCCGTCGACGTCACCGGCGACCTCCTCGCCCGGGTCCCCGACGAGGTCGACCCGCGGGAGGTCGTGGCCTGGCTGCGCGAGGGCGACGGCATGGTCGGCTGGGGCCGCGCCGCCGTCGTCCGCACGAGCGGACCGGCACGCTTCGCCGACGCCGAGGCCTGGTGGGACGCCCTGCGCTCCCGGGCCGAGGTCGAGGACGGCGTCCGCGTCGCGGGCAGCGGCCTGGTCGCCTTCGGCTCCTTCGCCTACTCCCCCGGCTCGGGCGACGGCAGCGTGCTCACCGTGCCCCGTGTCGTCATCGGCCGGCGCGACGGCCAGGCCTGGGTGACCGAGGTCGTGCTCGACGACGAGGCGTGGCCGGCCGGGCACCCGGCCGAGATGCTGGCGCGCAGCAACCCGCTCCTGGAGCAGCTGGACCCTCTCGTCGAGGAGGAGGGCACCGTGCCGGCGGCCCGCTGGCCGCAGGCCGTCGCCCGCGCCGTCGAGCGGATCGCCGCCGGCGCGGTCGACAAGGTCGTCCTGGCCCGCGACGTCGCCGTGCGCCACCGCGACGGCCGGGTCGTGCGCGTGGCCCCCGTGCTGGAGCGGCTCGAACGTCGGTACGCGGCCACGTGGACCTTCGCCGTCGACGGGCTCCTCGGCGCGACGCCGGAGATGCTCGTGCGGCTCCAGGGCGGGCGGGTGCGCTCGCGCGTCCTGGCCGGCACCATCCGCCGCGGCGCCGGACCGGTCGGCGACGCCACCGGCCCGGACGCCCAGGGCCACCCGGTCGACCCGCGGCTGCGGCTGGTGTCCAGCGTCAAGGACCTCGAGGAGCACGCCTACGCCGTGCGCTCGGTGGCCGACGCGCTGGACCCCCACTGCACCGAGCTGCAGGTGCCGGCGGCCCCCTACGTGCTGGAGCTGCCCGACGTCTACCACCTGGCCACCGACCTGACCGGGCGGATGCTGAGCGGGGCCACCTCCCTGCGGCTGGCCGCGGCGCTGCACCCCTCCGCCGCCGTCTGCGGGACGCCGACCCGGGCCGCCGACGCGGTCATCGCCGAGCTGGAGGGGATGGACCGCGGTCGCTACGCCGGGCCCGTGGGCTGGGTCGACGGCGACGGCGACGGCGACTGGGGCATCGCGCTGCGCTGCGGCGAGCTGGCCCCCGACCGGCGCTCGATGCGGATCTTCGCCGGCGCCGGCATCGTCGCCGCCTCCGACCCGCAGGACGAGCTCGCCGAGACCGAGGTCAAGCTCTCGGCCATGCGCCACGCCCTGGGGCTGCGCACGCTGTGACGGCGCGGGCCTAGGGATATCATCGCCGCATGACGATGACATCGAGCGGCGGGGCGGGGTCGAGGGGGCCGGGCGCCGGCCCGGGGCTCGAGGTGGCCGCGGCGATGTTCCACGGCCTCTCGGACCCGTCCCGGCTGGCGATCCTGCAGCACCTGAGCCTCGGCGAGCACCGGGTGCGCGACCTGACCGAGCACCTGGGGCTGGCGCAGTCGACGGTGAGCGCCCACCTGGCGTGCCTGCGGGACTGCGGCCTGGTGGTGTCCCGGCCCCAGGGCCGCGCCTCGATGTTCTCGCTGACCAGTGCGCCGGAGCTGCTCGGGGTTCTCGACGCCGCGGAGCGGCTGCTCGACTCCTCCGGGTCCGCGGTGGCCCTGTGCCCGAACTACGGCGTCGGGAGCGGGGGCAACCCCGCCCCGGACCAGCTGCGTACCCACCCCGGGCCCGAGGCGGGGGCGTGAGCAGGCAGGGCACCCCGGAGCGGGCGCCCCTCGTGGACGCGTGCGGGTGCGAGACCGCCCCGCCGCCTCCCCCGGGCGGGGCCGAGGTCGAGGAGCCGCTCATCCGCCTCTGGCAGGTGCGGGAGGTCCGGCTGGGTCTGCTCTCCGGCGCCCTGCTGGGGGCCGGGTTCCTCGCCGGGCTCACGGGGTGGCAGACGGCGGAGCTGGTGCTCGCCGCGGCGGCGCTGCTGGTGGGCGGGTCCACCTTCGTCCCGGGCGCCCTGCGTCGGCTGGCGCGCGGCAGGCTCGGTGTCGGCCTGCTCATGACGATCGGCGCGGTGGGCGCCACCCTCCTGGGGCAGGTGCTGGAGGCCGCCGCGCTGGCCTTCCTGTTCTCCCTCAGCGAGGGCCTGGAGGAGTACTCCCTGGCCCGGACCCGGCACGGTCTGCGGGCGCTCCTGGACCTGGTGCCCAGGGAGGCGACCGTGCTGCGCGACGGCCGCGAGCTCGTGGTGGAGCCCCGGCAGCTGGTGGTCGGGGACGTCATGGTGGTCCGCCCCGGAGAGCGGCTGGCGACCGACGGGACCCTGCGCACCGGCCGCAGCAGCCTGGACACCTCGGCGATCACGGGCGAGTCGATGCCGGTGGAGATCGGGCCGGGTCAGGAGGTGTTCGCCGGGTCGATCAACGGCACCGGAGCCCTCGAGGTCGAGGTCACCTCCACCGCGCAGGACAACTCCCTGGCCCGCATCGTGCACGTGGTGGAGGCCGAGCAGTCCCGCCGCGGGGCCACGCAGCGGCTGGCCGACCGGATCGCCGCCCCGCTGGTGCCCGGCATCCTGGTCGCCGCCGGGCTGACCGTGGTGCTCGGCGCCCTCCTCGGCGACCCGTCGGTCTGGCTGCACCGGGCCCTGGTCATGGTCGTGGCTGCCTCTCCCTGCGCGCTGGCGATCTCGGTGCCGGTCACCGCGGTGGCCTCGATCGGGGCGGCCAGCCGCCGCGGCATCCTCGTCAAGGGCGGTGCGGCGCTGGAGGCCCTGGGGCGGGTGCGCACCGTGGCGCTGGACAAGACCGGCACGCTGACCCGCAACCAGCCGGCCGTCATCGACGTCGCCACCGCCGCCGGCCACGACCGGGGGCAGGTGCTGGCCTGGGCGGCCGCGCTGGAGGCCCGCAGCGAGCACCCGCTGGCCGCCGCCATCCTGGCCGCCACCGACCAGGTGCCCGCCGCGCAGGGCGTCGAGGCGGTCGTCGGCGCCGGGCTGGTGGGCACCGTCGACGGTGCTCGGGTCCGTCTCGGCAGACCCACCTGGGTGGAGCCCGGCGACCTCCTCCTGGCCGTGACCGGGATGCAGCAGGCCGGCGCGACCGCGGTCGTCGTCGAGGTCGACGGCCGCCCGGTCGGTGCCATCGCCGTCCGCGACGAGCTGCGGCCCGAGGCGGCCCAGGTCATCACCCGCTTCCGCGAGCACGGGTACACCGTGGCCATGCTCACGGGCGACAACCAGGTCACCGCCCAGGCCCTGGCCGCCCAGGCCGGCATCCAGCAGGTGCATGCCGACCTGCGCCCCGAGGACAAGTCGGCGGTCGTCACCGCGCTGCGCGCCCACGCACCGACCGCGATGGTCGGCGACGGCGTCAACGACGCACCGGCGCTGGCCACCGCCCACGTCGGCGTGGCGATGGGCGCCATGGGCAGCGACGTCGCGATCGAGACCGCGGACGTCGCCCTCATGGGCGACGACCTGCGCCTGCTGCCGTTCGCGTTCGACCACGCCCGCCGCACCCGCGCCATCATGCTGCAGAACGTCGTGCTCTCCCTGGCGCTCATCGCGGTCCTCGTCCCGCTCGCCCTGACCGGCGTGCTCGGCCTCGCGGCGGTGGTGCTGATCCACGAGGTGGCCGAGGTCCTCGTCATCGCCAACGGCGTCCGCGCCGGACGGGCACGGAGCGCGCCGGCACGTCTCGGCACCGGGGGGTGAGGGCTGTCACGACCGTTCTCGCGCGGCACCACCTGCGGGCGGGCCGGCCGGGGGCGGCGTCACCGTCGCCCACCCGGCCCCTCGCATGACGGGTGCGAGGACGGCCATGACGAGCAGGAACGCCACGACGAGCAGCAGCGCACGGTCCAGGCCGACCGCCTCGGCGAGCACGCCGATGCTGGGGCCGCCGAGGAGGAACGCCCCGTAGGCGATGGTCGAGACGACGGTGATGGCACGGTTGCCCCGGCCGGGCACCTCTCCCGCGGCCGACATGGCGGCCGGGAAGATCGCCGAGACGCCCAGCCCCCAGAGCAGCCCGCCGACGAGGGCCGCCCCGAGGCCGGGTGCCATCGAGGTCGTGAGGATGCCGGCGGCGGCGAGCAGCCCGCCCCCGCGCACGAGGGCGGTCCGCCCGAAGCGGTCGATGACCGGGCCGCCGGCCAGGCGCCCGACGGTCATCGTGACGTTGAAGGCGGTGAGGACGAGGGCGCCGAAGGCCGCGGGTGCGCCGTGGACGTCGACGAGGAGCAGCGCGAGCCAGTCGTTGGCGGCGCCCTCCCCGAGCGCGGCGGCCAGGCAGACCACGCCGATGAGCAGCTCGACGCGGGTGATCCGACGACGCTGCGGTGCCCGACCGGGTCCGGCGGCCGCGGCGGCCGGGTCGACGGGCACGTCCTCGGTCTCGGGCACGAAGCGCGCGGCCGCGAGCAGGCCCACGACAGCCGCCGCCGCGGCCACCACCGGCAGCTGGACCAGGCCGACGCCCTGCCAGGCGGCCAGCGCGCCCAGGCCGGCGCCGACGACCGCCCCGGCCGAGAACGAGGCGTGGAAGTAGGGCATCCACGCCCGCTCCTGGCCCCGCTCGACGTGGGTGGCCTGGATGTTCATCGCGACGTCCCACACGCCCACGGCCGTGCCGGTCGCGGTGAGCGCGAGCAGCAGGAGCGGCACCGAGGGGACGAGCGCGAGCGCGGCATACCCCGTGCAGGCCAGGACCACGCAGGCCGAGACGACCCGGCGGCTGCCGAAGGTGTCGACCAGGCGCCCGGTGAACGGCATCGCCAGCAGCGAGCCCAGCCCCATGCCCATGAGCGCGACGCCCAGCTGGGCCGTGTCGGCGCCGACCGCGTCGCGCAGCGCCGGCACGCGCGCCAGCGTCTGCCCCATGGCCAGCCCCGCCGTGGCGAAGACGAGCAGGACCGCGGCCACCGACCCACGGGCGGGGGCGGGGTCGGGCAGCTGGGGCACGGTCGTCCTCCTCGTGGCTCGGGACCGTCGGACAGGGTATGCCGTCGCGCCGGAAACGGGTGGCAGCGTCCGCCTCCTGCCGGGAGACTGTGCCGCGTGACCGACGAGCCCGTGATGACCGACCTGACGCCCGAGGACTTCCCCCGCATCAAGGAGCTGGACGACATCGTCTGGTTCGAGGTCACGCCGGGCGCCGCGCCCGAGGACCTGCGGGACGACCTCGACCTGCGGCACGCCCGCGCCCTCGAGCGCGCGGGCGGCCCGCTGCCCGGTGAGCCGGCCACGGACCGGCCCCCGCTCGTCGGCGTCTACAGCGCCTACGACATGCAGCTCACCGTGCCCGGCCCGGGCGAGGCACCGGTCCAGCTGCCCATGGACGGGTTGACCTGGGTGGGCATCCACCCCGACCACCGCCGCAAGGGCCTGCTCACCCGGATGATGGCCGACCACCTGCACCGGGTCCACGACCGCGGCGAGTGCGCGGTCGCGGGTCTGCACGCCTCCGAGGCGGCGATCTACGGCCGGTTCGGCTACGGCTGCGCCAGCCTCGACGTCAAGCTCACCCTCGGGAGGGGCACCGAGCTGCGCGCACCGAAGGCCGTGGCCGACGCCGCCGACCAGGTGCAGGTCCACATGGTCACCCTCCCGACGCAGGAGGGGATGGCGGCGCTGCACGAGGCGCACCTGCGCACGGCGCGGGTGTCGCTGGGCGCCGTGACCCGCCCCGACGCCATGGCCGGCACCTGGTGGCGCGACCGTCCCAAGGCCCGCGGCGAGAAGGAGCAGCGACGCCTGCTCCTGGCCCGGCGCGACGGCGAGCTGACCGGCTACGCGGCCTTCCGCCGGGAGAGCAGGTGGGAGGAGGGCGTGCCGCAGGGCACCGTGCAGGTCGTCGAGCTCGGCGCGGCCGACGACGCGACGCTGCTGGCCCTCGCGCGGCGGCTCGTGGGCTTCGACCTCACCGGCAAGGTCGTGCTGTGGAGCCGCTCCGTGGACGACCCCGTGCTCTGGTGGGCCGGCGGCCCCCGCTCGGCCGACCTGCGCGCCTCCGACTCGCTGTGGCTGCGGCTCGTGGACGTGCCGCGCGCGCTGACCGAGCGTGGCTACGCCGCCCCGTGCGACCTCGTGGTCGAGGTCGAGGACACGGTCTGCCCGTGGAACGCCGGCACGTGGCGGCTCGCCGTCGGCGAGGACGGACGCGCGACGTGCGAGCGGTCGCAGGAGGCGGCCGACCTCACCCTGCCGGTGGCCGTGCTGGGCGCCGCCTACGCCGGCGGCCGCTCGGTCGCCTCGCTGGTGCGGACGACGGGCGGCACCGAGCACACGCCCGGGTCGGTCGGACGCCTCTCCCGGGCGATGCTGTCCGACGTCGCGCCGCTGGGCGCGATCGGCTTCTAGCGCAGGCGCGATCCGCTTCTAGCGCAGACGGTCGCGCAGCGGCCGGTGCCCGGCCCGGTCCACGGGGACCTCGACGACGCGGACGCCGTGGGCCGGGCGGTCGAGCACCTCGGCCAGCGCGCCGAGCGTGCCGGCCCGGGTGTGCCCGACGCCGTGGGCCGCGCAGAGCGCCGCGAGGTCGGTGCCGTGCGGCGTCGCGAAGACGCGCTCGGTGGCCGCGGCGGTGGCCGGCGTGGCCGACCGGGCGGGCTGGCCGTACTCGAGCGTGGAGAAGATGCCGCCACCGTCGTCGTTGACCACGACGACGGTGAGGTCGGGGCGGGGCTCCGCCGGCCCGACGAGCAGGCCCCCGCCGTCGTGCAGGAAGGTGAGGTCGCCCAGCAGCGCCACGGTGCTCCCGCCCCCTGCCGCCCCGGTCGCGAGCGCGACCCCGAGGGCCGTCGAGACCGTCCCGTCGATCCCGGCCAGCCCGCGGGAGGCGACGACCCGGCAGGGGCGGGTCGTGGCGGGGTCGAGCACCAGGGCCAGGTCGCGCGGGGCGTTGCTCGAGCCGAGCACGAGCACGTCGTCCTCCCCCAGCGCGGCGGCCACCGTGGCCGCCACCCCCGGGCCGGTCACCGGCCCGTCGCGGTGGTCGAGCCCCGTCGCGGCACGGACCCCGTCCGACAGGTCCCGGCCGGCCCCGACCCAGGCCCGCACCCACGCGTCCGCGCCGTCGGTGCGCTGCGGGGCGCGGTCCAGGACGCCGACCCCGTGGACCGCGTGGACGACGTGACCGGGGTCGGTCCACCGGTCCAGCGCGCTCACGTGGTCGACCCGCACCCCGGGGCGGCGGGAGAGGGCGCCCAGCTCGCGGAAGAGGGTGAGCCGGCCCACGACGACGACGCGGTCCGGCAGCAGGGCCCGGAGGTCGGCCGCACCGGTGGCGGCGCCGTCGCCCTCGGCCGTCACCCGCGCGGCGACGAGCACGCCGTGCGGCACGACGACCGGGCCGGCGGGCAGCCGGCCGAAGGGCTCGGCCAGCACGGGCCACCCCGCCTCCTCCGCCCAGGCGAGGGCGCGGGCGGCCAGGTCGGGGTCGGGCAGGTCGCCGAGGAGCACGACGGTGCGGCGGCCGGCGGCGAGGCCCTCCACGGGGACGGGCCGCGCGACGGGCGCCGTCCTCGTCCACGGCCCGCCGTCCTCACGGCCGGCCGGCGCCCGGCCGACCTCGCCGAGGTCGGGCGCGAGCGGGTCGCGGAGGGAGACGTTGTGGTGCGCCGGGCCCGGCTGCGCGGCGGGCCAGCCGGCGGCGGCCGCCAGCACGCGGCACACCGTGGAGCGCCAGTGCGGCCCGCTG
>JASKZT010000003.1 GCA_030145965.1 Ornithinimicrobium sp. | reverse complement strand
GGGAATCGAACCCTTGACCTATTCATTACGAGTGAATCGCTCTGGCCGACTGAGCTAAGGCGGCGTGGTCGTCGCGCAGGACGACCCGTGGAAGGATACCCGACCCCCGGCGGTCGACCCAAACCACCGGGCCCTGGGCCGACGCACCCCCGGGGCGCGTACGTCATACCTGGTCAGCGGCCTTCAGCAGGTGAGCCCGTCCTCGGGCACCGTGCCCTCGAGCAGGTAGGCGTCGACGGCGCCGTCGACGCAGTCGTTGGAGCGGCCGTAGGCGGTGTGGCCGTCGCCGTCGAAGGAGATGAGGACGCCGGAGTCGAGCGTCTCGGCGAGCTGGACCGCCCACTCGTGGGGTGTCGCCGGGTCGCGGGTGGTGCCGATGACCACGATGGGGGCGGCGCCCTCGGCGGAGTAGTCCTCGATCGTCTCGACGGCCTCCTCGGGCCAGTACCCGCACACCCCGTCGCCGGCGAGGTAGCGGCCCCACGTCGGGGACACCTCCTCGAACTGCGCGCGCACGGCCTCGGTGTCGAGGTCCTCCTCGCCCGCCGGGCGGTCGAGGCAGTTGACGGCGTAGATCGCCTGCATGCCGTTGCCGGTGTAGGCGCCGTCGCTGCCGCGGGAGGCGTAGGTGTTGGCGAGGAACATGAGCAGCGTGCCGTCACCCTGCTCGGCCCGGTCGAGGGCGTTGGTGAGGATGGGCCAGAAGTCCTGCGCGTACATCGCGACGATGATCCCGTACATCGCCCAGCCCTCGGTCAGCTCGCCGACGGTGTCGCCGCTCACCGGCAGCGGGTCGGCGTCGACCTCGTCGAGGAAGGTGGGGATGGCCGCCATCGCGGTGTCGACGTCGTCGCCGAGGGGGCAGGCGCCCCCCGCGACGCAGTCCTCGACGTAGGCGCGGGTCGCGCGCTCGAAGCCGGCCGCCTGGCCCAGCCCCATCTCCAGGCCGGTGAGGTTCGGGTCGATCGCACCGTCGAGGACGAGGCGCCCGACCCGCTCGGGGAAGAGCGTGGCGTAGGTCGTGCCCAGGAAGGTGCCGTAGGAGGCGCCGAGGTAGTTCAGCTCCTCCTCGCCCAGCGCCGCCCGCAGGACGTCCATGTCCCTGGCGGCCTCGACGGTCGAGACGTGGCCGAGCAGCTGCCCGGCGTTGTCCTCGCACGCCTGGGCGAAGGCCTGCATGGCCTCCTGGGACGCCTGGCGCTCCGCCTCGTCGTCGGGCGAGGGGTCGGCCCCGAGGAAGTCGTCCAGCTCCTCGTCGGTGAGGCAGGTGACCGGCGCGGAGCGGGCGACGCCGCGGGGGTCGAAGCCGACGATGTCGTAGGCCCGGCGCACGTCCTGGGACACCACGGCGCCGGCGGCGGTCGCGTAGTCGACGCCGGAGGCGCCCGGGCCGCCGGGGTTGACGACCAGGGAGCCCTGCGGGTCCCCGTCGGCCGCGACGCGCAGCAGCGCCAGCTCGATGCTGGCGCCGTCGGGGTCGGCGTAGTCGACCGGCACCTCGAGCGAGGCGCACTCGAAGGCGGTCTGGCACTCGGCCCACTCCAGCGTCTGGGCGTGGAAGCGCTCGAGCCCTCCCGGCGCGCCGTCCGCGACCGGCGCCGAGGTGCGGGTCGCGCCGTCCGGCGGGGTCCGCTCCTCGGTGCCGGAGCTGCCGCCGGGGGCCGAGCAGCCGGCGACGAGCGTCAGCGCCGCCGCCGACGCCACCACCCGGCCGGCGGTGCGGCGGGTCCGTGGGGGTGCTGCGGTCGTCCTGACCACGAGCGTCCCCCCGGGGGCCTGCGTGTGAGCCACGTTCGTCCTTTCGCCGGTCTCAGCCACGGGCACCGGTCCTCGCCCGCCCGGTGCCCGTCCCCGGCCCGGGGGCGCCGGACGGCGCCTCGGGCAGGGTCAGGCCGATCATCATCGCCTCGAGCACGAGCAGCGGGGCGCCGTTGGCGATGAGCCGCTGCCTCGCCAGCCCGATGGTCTCCAGCGCCTGCAGCAGGCCCTCCGCGGAGAAGGAGCGGGCGAGCCGCTCCACCTGCTCCGGCTCGGTGGCGTTGACCAGCTCGACCGGGCTGCCGCTCGCCACGACGAGGGCGTCGCGGTAGACCGAGAGCAGGTCGGTCAGGGCGGCGTCGATGCTGTCGTGCTGCTGGCGCCTGGCCTGGCGCTTCTGCCGGGCCTCCAGGTCGCGCAGGTGCGCGCGGACCGCCGGCGGCTGGGTGCGGGCCGAGGGGTCGGCCCCCAGCTGGGCGAGCAGGGCGCGGCGCTCGGCCTCGGCGACATCGGCGGAGACGGCCTCCGCGCCCGCGCCCGCCTCCTCGACGAGGTCCTGGGCGGCGCGCAGCGCGGCACCCAGGCCGGTGAGGGCCAGCGGGATGGAGATGATCTCGCGGCGCCGCGCCCGCGCGTGCTCGTCGGTCGCCAGCCGGCGGGCGATGCCGATGTGGCTCTGGGCGGCCCGGGCCGCGTAGTGCGCCATGGAGGGGTCGATGCCGTCGCGCCGCACGAGCAGGTCGGCCACCGCGTCGACCGGCGGGGTGCCCAGGCGCAGGTGCCGGCACCGCGAGCGGACCGTGACGATGAGGTCCTCCTGGGAGGGGGCGCACAGCACCCAGACGGTGCGCGGCGGCGGCTCCTCCAGCGACTTGAGCAGCGCGTCGGCGGCGGGCTCGTTGAGCCGGTCCGCGTCCTCGACGACGATGATGCGCCACCGGCCCATCGTGGGCCGGGTCTGCGCGAGCAGGGCCAGGTCGCGGGCCTCGGCGACCTTGATGAAGGTCTCGCTCGTCGCCACGACGGCCACGTCGGGGTGGCTGCCGGTCAACGCGGTGCGGCAGCCACGGCAGTGGCCGCAGCCGGGGTCGCCCGGCGTGTCGCACTGCAGCGCGGCGGCGAAGGCGCGCGCGGCGACGCTGCGGCCGGACCCGGGCGGACCGGTGACCAGCCAGGCGTGCGTCATCGCCCCGGGCGTGGAGACGGTGTGCCGCAGCGTGGACACCACGCGGTCCTGGCCGACGAGCTGGTCGAAGACGCTCACCGGGTCTCCTCCGCCATACCGGGTGTCCGGTGGGGGGCGGGAGCCACCACGCCGGGTGTCCGGTGGCTCAGGAGGGTGGCGACGCGCTCGCGGACGGCCGCGGCGAGATCGGCGGGCGGGAGGGTGGCGTCCAGGACGAGGTAGCGGTCCGGCTCGCGGTCGGCGAGGTCGAGGAAGCCGCGTCGGACGCGGTCGTGGAAGTCGTCGGCCTCCCGCTCCAGGCGGTCGTGGACCTCCCCACGGCGGGAGCGCCCCTCGGGCGAGGCGATGTCGAGCAGCACGGTGAGGTCGGGCACGAGGCCCTCGACCGCCCACAGCGAGAGGCTCCGGACCTCCTCGTGGCCCAGGGCGCGGGCCGCCCCCTGGTAGGCGACGGAGGAGTCGAGGTAGCGGTCGGTGAGCACGACGGCGCCGCGCTCCAGCGCCGGGCGCACGAGGGTCGCGACGTGGTGGGCGCGGTCTGCGGCGAAGAGAAGCGCCTCGGCGCGGGGGCTGACCGACCCGTCCTGGCCGTGCAGCACCAGCTCGCGCAGGGCCTGGCCGAGGGCCGTCCCGCCCGGCTCGCGGGTGCGCACCACCTCCGCTCCCCGGTCGGCGAGCCATCCGGCCAGCAGCCCCGACTGGGTGGTCTTGCCGGCCCCGTCGCCTCCCTCGAAGGCGACGAAGAGGCCGCCGCGCGCGCCGCGTACCGGGGTCCCGGAGAGGGTCTGCGCGTCCACGTGGGCAGCCTACGTGACCGGGACCGCGCGGCACCGGGCCGTCCACACGGGGTGGGCGGCCCGGTGCGGGCGCCTGCCGGTCAGCCGCGCGCCGCGTTGGCGACGACGGCGTCCCGGACGTAGCGCGCCAGGCCGGGCGCGACGTCCTCGTAGGTCTTCGTGAAGCGCGGGTCGGTGACGTAGAGCTCGGCGATGGCGGCGTGCATCTCGCGCGGGCAGTCGTAGAACCACGTGCAGATCTGCTGCCGGGCGGCCTCGGCGGCGTCCATCGCCTCCTCCGAGCCGGCCGGCGCACCGGCCTCCATGAGCTCGGCGAGGCGGGCGTTGACCCGGTCGCCCTCCTCCTTGACCTGCTGCCACTGCTCCTGGGAGTAGGACCGTGCGCGGCGCTGGGATTCCGCCCAGGCCTCGGTGTCGCCCCACCGCTCCTCGGCCTCCTGGGCGTAGCCCTCGTCGAAGTGGTCGCCGAAGAGCTCGCGCTGCTCCTCGCGGGTGATCCGGTAGTCGTTCATCTCTGCCTCCAGGGCCTTGTCGATCGCGCTGACGAGCCCGCTGAGCTCCTCCAGCCTGTCCGTGACCGCGTCCCGCTGCCGCCGCAGGTGCTCTCGCACGTCAGCACCGTCGGCCAGCAGCTCCCCGATCTGGTCCAGGGCGAAGCCGAGCCGGCGGTAGACGACGACGTGCTGCAGCCGGCGCAGGTCCGCCTCCGTGTAGAGGCGGTAGCCGGCGTGGCTGCGGCCGGAGGGCACGACGAGGCCGATCCCGTCGTAGTGGTGCAGGGTGCGCACCGTCACGCCGAGGGCGTCGGCCACCTGGCCCACCGTGAGCGTCTGGTCCGTCATCAGCTGGTCCGTGGTCACGTGCTCGACTGTGCCGCCTCACGCCGCGTGAGGGTCAAGCCCGGTCCTCGGGGCCCTCCGGGCGGGCGGCGTCGGGCTGGGTCAGCGTGCCCCGGCCGCGCAGCGACTCGAAGATGAGCGAGGTCTCGGCGTGGAGCACGCCGGGGCGGTTGGTGAGGTGGTCGAGGACGAAGTCGCGCAGCGCGTCGGCCGACTCCGTCGCGACGTGGACGAAGTAGTCGATGGCACCCGAGACGTGGAAGGCCCCGAGCACGCCCGGCAGCTCGGGCACCTCGCGGGTGAACTGCTCGAAGTGGCTGCGCCGGTGGCCGCCGAAGCGGACCGCGACCATGGCCTCGACCGGCCGGCCGACGGCGACCGGGTCGATGTCGGCGTGGATGCCCCGGACGACGCCGCGCTCGCGCAGCGAGCGCACGCGGACGAGGCAGGTCGACTCGGCGATGCCGACCTCGCGCGCCAGCATGGCGTTGGACATGCGGCCGTCCTGCTCGAGGAGGCGCACGAGGGCCAGGTCGGTCGCGTCGAGGGGCTTGGCGGGGGCTTGCGGATTCTTCGGCACGAGAGCAGGGTATGCCGTCCGGCGCGCGGTCGGGCACGCGCGCGGTCGTCGAACCTTCGGTCAGCGCGGGACTCAGGCCCCGCGTCGTTCGGAGGGCTTGACCTGGGACCGCAGCCTCTGCACCATACGGGCATGAACGCCGAACACCTCGCCGTCAGCTTCGACAGCCGCGCCGTCCACGCCGGCCGCTCCGACCTGCTCGCGCAGGGGGTGCACGTGCCGCCGATCGACCTGTCGACCACCTACCCGCTGCCCACCGTCGACGAGGGCGGGCAGGCCTACGAGCTCATGGCCGGCGGCGGGGCGCGCGCGGAGGGGGGCACCGCGGTCTACCAGCGGCTGTGGAGCCCCGGTGTCGCGCGCTTCGAGGAGGCCCTCGCCGACCTGGAGGGCGCCCGGGCCGCCGTGGCCTTCGCCTCAGGGATGGCCGCGCTGACCGCGACGCTCCTGACCACCGTCGCGGCGGGGCGCCCGCACGTCGTCGCGGTCCGCCCTCTCTACGGCGGCAGCGACCACCTGCTGGCCAGCGGCCTGCTCGGCACCCGGGTGACGTGGACGAGCGCGGACCGCGTCGCGGGCGCGATCGAGGCCGACACCGGCCTGGTCGTCGTCGAGACCCCGGCCAACCCGACGCTCGACCTGGTCGACCTGCGCGCGCTGTGCCGGGCCGCCGGCGACGTGCCCGTGCTCGTGGACAACACCTTCGCCACCCCCGTGCTGCAGCGCCCGCTGGAGCTGGGGGCGAGCATCGTCCTGCACTCGGTCACCAAGTTCCTCGCCGGGCACGGGGACGTGCTCGGCGGCGTCCTCGCCTGCGACGAGGAGACCGCCCGCCGCATCCGCCCGGTCCGTGCGATCACGGGCGCGGTCATGCACCCGCTCGGCGCCTACCTGGCCCACCGCGGGCTGCAGACGCTGCCCGTGCGGATGCGTGCCCAGCAGGACACCGCCCAGGTCCTCGCCCGCTGGCTCGCCGCGCACGCCGACGTGGAGAGCGTCTCCTACCCCGGCCTGGACGGTGCCGACCCGCGCGGGCTCGTCGGGACGCAGATGAGCGGCCCGGGCGCCGTGCTCTCCCTCGACCTGGGCACCTTCGACCGCGCCTGCCGTGTCGCCGAGGGCGTGCGGATGATCGTCCACGCGGTCTCGCTGGGCGGGGTCGACACGCTCGTCCAGCACCCGGCGGCGCTGACCCACCGCCCGGTGACCGGCGACGCGCGGCCCGGCGAGGGCGTGCTGCGCCTCTCCGTCGGGCTGGAGTCGGCCGAGGACCTCATCGCCGACCTCGACCAGGCGCTGGGCGCCTCGCGAGGCTGACGCAGGCCCCGCAGCGCTCAGGCCTTCTTGGCGCGGGTGGTCGCCTTCTTGGCCGTCGTCCTCGTGGCCGCGGCCTTCTTGGTGGTCGTCTTCCTGGCCGCCCGCTTGCGGGTCGTCGGGCCCTTGGCGCGCTTCTCCGCCAGCAGCTCGAACGCCCGCTCCTCGGACAGCTCCTCCGGCTCGTCCCCCTTGCGCAGGGTGGCGTTGGTCTCGCCGTCGGTGACGTAGGGGCCGAAGCGGCCCTCCTTGACCACCACCTTCTTGCCCGACACGGGGTCCTCGCCGAACTCCGCCAGCGGCGGCCTGGCGGCGGCACGCCCCCGCTGCTTGGGCTGGGCGTAGATCGCCAGCGCCTGCTCCAGGGTGATGTCGAAGATCTGCGCCTCGGTCTCGAGCGACCGGGAGTCGGTGCCCTTCTTCAGGTAGGGGCCGTACCGCCCGTTCTGGGCCGTGATCTCCTCGCCGCTCTCGGGGTCGGCGCCCACCACGCGGGGCAGCGACAGCAGCCGCAGCGCCGTCGGCAGGTCGATCGAGGCGAGGTCCATGTCGGAGAAGAGCGAGCCGGTGCGCGGCTTGACCTTCTTGGCCCCACGCTTCGGCGGCTCGTCGGTCTCGGGCAGGACCTCGGTGACGTAGGGCCCGTAGCGGCCGGCGCGGGCCACGATCTCGTGCCCGGTCTCGGGGTCGGTGCCCACGACGCGGCCGTCGTCCGCGGCGGCGGCGAGCAGCTCGTGCGCCTTCTCCACCGACATCTCGTCGGGGGCGATCTCGTCGGAGACGGTGGCGCGGCGGGGCTGGCCCTCGCCCTCCTCGCCGACGAGCTCGACGTAGGGGCCGTAGCGGCCGACGCGCACGACCACGCCGTCGCCGATCTCCACCGTCGAGACCGCACGCGCGTCGATCTCGTCGAGGTCCTGGACGAGGTCGCGCAGGCCGGCGCGCCCGTCCTTGCCCTCCCCGCCGAAGTAGAAGCGGCGCAGCCAGTCGACCCGCTGCTCGTCGCCGCGGGAGATGCGGTCGAGGTCCTCCTCCATCGAGGCGGTGAAGTCGTAGTCCACCAGCGTCGGGAAGTGCCGCTCGAGCAGCTGGGTCACCGCGAAGGCGAGCCAGGTCGGGATGAGCGCCGAGCCGCGGGTCCGCACGTAGCCGCGGTCCTGGATGGTGCCCACGGTCGCGGCGTACGTGGAGGGGCGGCCGATGCCCTTCTCCTCCAGCGCCTTGACCAGCGTCGCCTCGGTGTAGCGGGCGGGCGGGACCGTCGCGTGGCCCGAGGCCTCGGCCCGCAGGGTCTCCAGCGCGACGCCCTCGGACAGCTTGGGCAGCCGGGTGCCCACGCCCTCCTCGTCCGCGCCGTAGCGCGCCTCGTCGCGACCCTCCTCGTAGGCCGCGAGGACGCCGCGGAAGGTGATGACCGTGCCGGAGACGGAGTACTCGGCCGTCCCGTAGGTCGTGCCGTCGCCGCCGCGCGTGCCCTCGGGGAGGGTGGCGCGCAGCCGGACCGTGGCGGTCGAGCCCTTGGCGTCGGCCATCTGCGAGGCGACGGTGCGCTTCCAGATCAGCTCGTAGAGCCCGTACTCCTGGCCGCGCAGCTCGCCGGCCACCTGGGCCGGGGTGCGGAAGCGGTCGCCCGCGGGGCGGACGGCCTCGTGCGCCTCCTGGGCGTTCTTGGACTTCTTGCCGTAGACCCGCGGCGTCTCCGGCACGTAGTCGGCGCCGTACATGTCCCGCGCCTGCGAGCGCGCGGCGCTGACCGCCGAGCTGGACAGGGTCGTCGAGTCGGTCCGCATGTAGGTGATGTAGCCGCCCTCGTAGAGCCGCTGGGCGGTGCGCATCGTCGTCTGGCTGTTCATCCTCAGCTTGCGGGAGGCCTCCTGCTGCAGCGTGGAGGTGGTGAACGGCGCGGACGGGCGGCGCGTGTAGGGCTTCTCGGCGACCTCGCTCACGGCGACGTCGGCCCCGCGGGTGCCCTCGGCGACGGCCTGGGCACCGGTGGCGTCCAGGTGCACGGCCTTGGCGGTGCGCAGGGTGCCGTCGTCGGCGAAGTCACGGCCGGTGGCGACCTTGCGCCCGTCGACCGAGGTGAGCCGGGCGGTGAAGGCGTTGCTCGCCGACGGACCGCCGCCCGAGGGGGCGAAGTCGCCCTCGACGTCCCAGTAGGAGGCCGAGCGGAACGCCATACGCTCCCGCTCGCGCTCGACGACCAGGCGCGTGGCGACCGACTGCACGCGGCCGGCGGAGAGGCCCTGCTTGACCTTGCGCCACAGGACCGGGGAGACCTCGTAGCCGTAGAGCCGGTCCAGGACCCGGCGGGTCTCCTGGGCGTCGACGAGGTCCATGTCCATGTCGCGGGTCTCGTTGACCGCGCGCCGGATGGCCTCCTTGGTGATCTCGTGGAAGACCATCCGCTTGACCGG
>JASKZT010000061.1 GCA_030145965.1 Ornithinimicrobium sp. | reverse complement strand
GCGTTGTCGATGATCTCCCAGAGGCAGTGCATGAGACCGCGGCTGTCGGTGGACCCGATGTACATGCCGGGGCGCTTGCGGACCGCCTCCAGCCCCTCGAGGACCTGCAGGTGGCGCGCGGAGTAGTCGGTGCTGGTACTCACGGGCTGCTGGCTCCACTCGTCGTCGGTGTCTGCACCCGGCAGGGTAACGCGCGGGTGCGACAGCCTCCGGCAGGCGCACGGCGGGGACCGGTCCTAGGCTCCGAGACGTGGTGGCTGAACGGAGCACGATGGAGGCCGCGTCCGCCGAGCGCGGGGTCGCCGAGCTGGTGCTCGTGCGCCACGGCGAGAGCCAGGGCAACGTGGCCGACCGGGCCGCCGTCGAGGCCGGTCGTCCACGCCTCGACCTCGACGTCCGGGACGCCGACGTGCCGCTCTCGGACACCGGGCGGCAGCAGGCGCAGGCCCTCCACGAGCACCTGCACGCGCTGCCGCCGGACGGTCGGCCCACCGTCGTCGTGGCCTCGCCCTACCGGCGCGCACGGGCCACGGCGGAGATCGCGGTGGCGGGCCTCGACGTCCCGCTCGTCGTCGACGAGCGCGTGCGCGAGCGCGACCTCGGCGCCTTCGACGGGCTGACCTGGATCGGGATCCAGCAGGACTACCCCCGCGAGTCCGAGCGCCGCTCCCGCGTCGGCAAGTTCTACTACCGGCCTCCGGGCGGCGAGAGCTGGGCCGACGTCGTCCTGCGCGTGCGCCAGATGCTGCTCGAGATGCAGGAGCGGTATGCCGGTCAGCGGCTGTGGGTCTTCTCCCACCAGGCCACGATCATGAGCTTCCGGGTCGCCCTCGAGGGGCTGGAGGAGGCGGAGGTCCTCCGGGCCGACCGCACGGCGCCGCTGGCCAACTGCTCGACGACGGTCTACCGACCCGGCCCGAAGGGGCTGAGCCTCGTCGTCTACGGCGACACCGGCGCCGTCGACCGCGCGGGCGAGCACGTCACGCACGAGCCCTCGCGCGGGGAGGAGGACCTGGGATGAGCGCGCTCGAGGTCGTCACGCCGCACCTGCTGCGGGAGTGGCCGCTGCCGGAGCTGCAGGGGGAGAAGGAGTCCCGGGGCCGTCTCCTCGTCGTCGGGGGCAGCAGGGCCAACCCGGGCGGGGTCATGCTCGCCGCGGAGGCCGCCCTGAGGGTCGGCGCCGGCAAGGTGCGGGTGGCGACGGTGGCCTCGACCGCGACCCACCTGGCGGTCGCGATGCCCGAGACGTGGGTCAGGGGCCTGACCGAGCGTGAGGACGGCGAGCTGGCCGCCGACGCCGCCCCCGACGTCGTCGACCTGGTGGGTGAGGGCGACACCGTGCTCATCGGCCCGGGGATGGGCTCCCCCCTCCCGGCGGGCGACCTCGCCGCCGAGGTGCTGGCCGGTCTGCAGGGGCCGGTGGTGGTCGACGCGCTGTCCCTCGCCGCCGTGACCCAGGACCCTGGTGTCCTCCGGCACCTGGCCGGCCGGGCCGTCCTCACACCCAACCTGCGCGAGCTCGCGCGGACGCTGCGCTGGGACGACGCGCGGGTCCGGGACGACCCCCGCGAGGCCGCGCTCCAGCTGGCTCGGCGGACCGGGTGCTGCGTGTCCTGCGGCGGCCCGGTCACCTGGACGGTCGAGCCCGAGGGACGGGCGTGGCGCGGTGCGGTCGGCGGGCCCGCGCTGGGCACCTCGGGGTCTGGCGACGTCAAGGCGGGGATCGTCGCCGGTCTGCTGGCCCGCGGCGCCGACCCGGCGCAGGCCGCGGTCTGGGGGTCGCACCTCCACGGGAGCGCGGGCGACCGGCTCTCGGCCGACCTCGGGCCCACCGGCTTCCTCGCCCGCGAGCTGTCCTCGCGCGTCCCGCACGTGCTCGCCGAGCTCATGGTCTGAGCAGTCCGCACGCCGCCCCGCTCCTCCGCCCACCCGAGGACGGGGCCGCGAGGGCGGCTGCCCAGGATGTTCCCGACTACGCGGTGAGCGAAACGTCCGCCGGTCCGGGCACAAAGACCGGGTGCGCCCGCGTTGACGTGCTTGACTGTGACGCATCCGGCCGGGCACCTGGCCGGTGCAGGAGAGGAGACCCGCCGTGAACGCCACCCTGACCCCTGAACTGACCGCCTCCGACCGCTGCGACCGGTGCGGGGCCCAGGCCTACCTGCGGGCCCGCCTCGGGGACGGCCTCGAGCTGCACTTCTGCGCCCACCACGGCCGCGAGCACCTCGACAAGCTGCGTCACCTGCAGGACGTCGACATCCTCGACGAGACCCACCGCCTGCACGCGGAGGAGTCGCCGGCCCTCTGAGCCGGCCAGGCACTCAGGACGCCCGTCCACGCCTCGGCGTGGGCGGGCGTCCGTGCGTCCGGACCCGTCCGGACGCCGGCCGGCTGGCAGACTGGCCGCCATGGGTTCGATGGAGATCGTCGTCGCGCTGCTCATGGTCGTCGGCGTGGTCGGGATCGTCCTGCCCGTGCTGCCGGGGCTGATCATCATCGTCGCGGCCGTGCTGCTGTGGGCGCTGGACGAGGGCACGACGACCGGGTGGGTGCTGCTGGCCGTCGCCGTCGCCCTCTACGTCGCCGGGGTGGTGCTGCAGTGGCTGGTCCCGGGCAAGCGGATGCGCCGTGCCGGCGTGAGCACGAGCACGCTGCTGGCGGGCGTCGTGGCCGCGGTCCTCGGTGCCTTCGTCATCCCGGTGGTCGGTCTCTTCGTCGGGTTCCCGGTCGGGATCTTCCTCGTCTCACTGGTCCGCACCCGCGACGCCGGTGAGGCGCGCCGGGCCACCGGGCACGCGCTGCGGGCGGTCGGGCTCAACATCCTCGTCGAGCTGGCCACGGCGTTCACGATCATCGCCGCCTGGGCGCTGACGGTGATCTTCCTGACGTGACCCACGTCAGCCGTCCCGGTTCGCCGCGACGAGGAGAATCGCGCCCCTCCGGTGACCGGGTGCCGGCCGAGCCCTGGTGGGGGCCCGGTCAGCCCAGGGGGACGACGGCGAAGGGCTCGCTCGTCGGCTGGTCCGACCCTCCGGCCGGCTCCACGGTCAGGCCGACGGCCGCCGCGCCCGCGTAGGCGCCCTCGAGGAGGGTCTCCCCGTCCTGCACCGCCTCCTCGGCGAGCAGGCCGGCCGAGCGGGCGGTGCCGTCTGCCCCGACCCACCAGGCCTGGTAGACCTGCCCCTGCGGGGGCGCCTCGAGCCCGCTGGGCAGCCGCAGCACGGCTGCGTCCTCGCCGGCGGAGGCGATGACGGTCAGCGCACCCTCGGGGGTGTCGACCTCGTACTCCTGGGCGTCCTGCGCCTGGACGACGCGGTCGGCCGGGTCGCCCTGGCCGAGCACCTCCACGGCGCCCCAGGCGCCGGCACCGACGACGACCGCTGCCGCGGCGGCGAGCCACCAGCGGCGTCCACCATCCGCCGGGCGGTCCGCGCCGGGGCGGCGCTGGCCGGGACGGTGGTCGTCGAGACGGCGGACGGACCCCTCCGTCGCGGAGGCTGCGGCCTCCGCGGCCACCTGCTGCAGGAGGCGCTCGCGCAGGGCGGGCGGCGGGGCCACCTCGATGCCCTCGGAGATCCCGACGGCGGCCTCGCGGAGGTCCTCGACCTCCGCCCGGCAGGTGGGGCACGTGCGCAGGTGCGCCTCGAAACGTTCCTGCTCGTCACCGTCGAGGGCGTCGAGCGCGTAGGGCGCGGCGAGGTCGTGCAGGTCCTCGTCGGACCCGTGCTGTCGCTGGTCGGTCATCGTTCACCTCCTGTCATCGCGTGGCGAAGCTTGTGCAGTCCGTCCCGTATCCGGGTCTTGGCGGTGCCCAGCGGGACACCCGTGCGGTCGGCGACCTCACGGTGCGTCAGGCCTCCGAGGTAGGCGAGCTCCAGCGCGCTGCGGTGTGGCTCGCCGACCTCGTCGAGCGCCCGTCTGACCCGGCCGGCCTCCAGGCGTTGGGTCGCCTGCTCGGCCGTCGTGTCATAGGGCGTCGTCGTCGACCGTGATTCGTACTTGAGCAGCCGATCGGATTGGGCCTGCTCCGAACGGACCCGGTCGACGGCGCGACGGTGCGTCAGCGTGAGCAGCCAGGCGACCGCAGAACCGCGCGCGGGGTCGAAGCGGTCGGCCTCGCGCCAGGCCTGGAGGAACACCTCCTGGGTGACCTCCTCGGCGAGGGCGGGGTCGCGGAGCACGCGGCGCGCGAGCCCGTGCAGCCGGGCGGCGACCGTGTCGTAGAGGGCGGCGAAGGCGTCCTGGTCACCGGTGGCGACGCGGACGAGCAGCGCGTCGGGTCCCTCGGCCGCGAGGGCGGGGACAGCAGCGAGCCGGGCGGGTTGGCCCGGCTCGCGCTGATCTTCCTGGTGCGGACTCAGAGGGGACCCTGCTCCCTGCGCTTGTCCCACTGCTGCTCCATCCGCTCCATGAAGCCGCCGCCGCCGGAGGGACGCGGACCCTTGACGCGGCCTGCGCCGCCGCCACGCCCACCGGGACCCTTGGGCTTGCCGTCGGCGCCGACCACACCGAGCTGGGGGCGTCCCTGCGGCTTGGCCGCCCAGGCCCCGCCGAGGACCATGAGGAGGAAGCCGATGGCGCCGACCCAGATCATCGAGGACATGACGCCGAGGACGACGAGGGCGAGACCGACGAGAGCACCGAGCACCCCGAGCGCGACCCTGCGCCGGTCGAGGCCGTGCCCCCCGCCGGACGCGGTGGTCTTCAGCGTGGTCGCCAGGCGCGGGTCCTCGGCGTAGAGGGCCTGCTCCATCTGGGCGAGGACACGCTGTTCGTGTTCGGAGAGCGGCACGGGTGACCTCCGGTCTTTGAGGGGTCGGTCACGGACTGCCGGGCCGACCAAGGTCTTGGGTTCAGGATATGACGGGAACGCGTAGAGCGGTAGCCGGAGTTCCCGCCGCCCTGTCAAGCAGGCTCGCCGGACGCACCGCGTGGCTCCCGAAACGCGCCGCGGCGCGGTCCATCGCCCGCTCGGCCTCCCGCCAGCCGCGCTCCGGCTCGTCCAGCCGCCCCTGGACGAGCGTCTCCTCGGCGGTGGTGATCCCCTCGACCCGGACCCCGAGCAGACGGATGCGGGCACGCTGCAGCCCGAGCGCCTCGTAGAGCGTGCAGGCCGTGGCGTGCACCTCCCGGGTGACGTCGGTGGGTACGGCGACCGTGCGCGAGCGGGTGATGGTGGTGAAGTCGGAGAACCGGACGGTGAGCACGACGGTGCGGCCCAGGACCCCGGCGTGCCGCATCCGGCTCGCCGTGCGCTCGGCGAGGTGCAGGAGCTGGCGGCGGATGACGTCGGGGTCGTCGACGTCGTGGGCGAAGGTCTCCGAGGAGCCCACGCTGCGCTCCACCCGCGCCGGCCGGACGGGCTCGGTGTCCTGCCCCCAGGCCAGGGCGTGCAGCCGGGCGGCCCCCTGCTCGCCGAACGCGCGGCGCAGGGTCGCCACCGGCACGTGCGCCAACGCCCCCACCGTGCGCAGCCCGAGCCGGTGCAGCTCGCCCTCGGTCGCCTCGCCGACCCCCCAGAGGGCACCCACGGGCAGGGGATGCAGGAAGGGGACGACCTCGGCGCGTCCCACGAGGCGCATGCCGTCGGGCTTGGCGGCGCGCGAGGCCATCTTGGCCACGGCCTTGGTCGGCGCCCCACCGACGGAGCAGGTGATCTGCTGCTCGTCGGCGACGGTGTCGCGGATCCACTGCCCGATCGCGGCGGGGTCGCCCCACTGCCGACCGGCGGCCGAGACGTCGAGGAAGGCCTCCTCGACCGACACCGGCTCCAGCCGCGGCGTGACCTCCGCGAAGATCGCCATCACCGCCTCCGAGACCCGGGCGTAGCGGTCGTGGTCGGGGCGGACGACGACCACCCGCGGGCACAGCCGCCGCGCGGTCGCCATCGGCATGCCGGAGCGCACCCCGAAGGCGCGGGCCTCGTAGGTGGCCGAGAGCACCACGCTGCGCCACCCGCCGCCGACGACGACCGGAAGGCCCTGCAGCTCGGGGTGCTCCAGGAGGGAGACGGCGGCGTAGAAGGCGTCCATGTCCACGTGCAGGATGCCGACGTCGGAGGTGATGCCGGTCGTGATGCCGGTGGTGTCCGTCACCATCCCGAGCTCCCCGGGCTGGAGTGCCACAGCTTGCTTCCCGGGCCACCGGTCCCGGTGCCAGCGGGCTTGATGTCGGCGTAGGGGGACTGCCGGTAGCCCGAGGCGTGCACCAGCACCCTCCGCCCCGGTGCCGCCCCGGCCGCCTCCGCCTGCCGGCGGGCCTGCGCCTCGGACTCGGCGAGCAGGGTGCGCGCCTGCTCCTCGGTGGCGACCATGAGGGCGCGGACCGCCTCGGCACCCCCGTCCTGCCAGGCCTGGCCCAGACCGCCGAGCTCCCACGCGCCGGTGGCCCGGACGGAGACGCCGCGGGGACCGGTGCGCCGGACGACACCCCGCACGAGCAGCAGCCAGGAGTGGAAGACGGTCGCGGCGAACGGCCCCTGCACGTCCTCGAAGAACGTGGCGTCGGCCGGCCCGGTGCCGTCGTCGAGGGTGAGGAAGACCACGCGGCGCCCCGAGCGCACGGGCGGGGTCTGGGTGGCCACCTTGGCACCGGCGAGGAGCACCTCCGAGGCGTTGCGGCGGGAGAGCAGGTCGCGCGACCGGGTGACGCCGAGGTCGGCCAGCATCGGGGCGAAGCCGGCGACGACGTGCCGGCTGACGTCCAGCCCGAGGACGTCCAGCTCGGCGCACAGCTGCTCCTGCTCGGTCATCTCCGGCAGGCCGCTGCCGCCGACCGGTGCCGGCTCGTCCCCCAGCTCGAGGGTGAGCTGCGTGGCGGCGGGCTCCTGGGCGTGCCAGGTCCGCCGGCCGGCGGCCTGCGCCCGGGTGCGGGCCGCCACCTCACCCTCGACGCCCTGGGCGAGGGTCGGCAGGGGCACGCGACGACCGGCCCGGCTGCGCCCCGCCGTGGTCGTGGCGTGGCGGGTCCACCGGTCGAGCTCACGCACGTGGAGCAGCAGGTCGCGCCGGGTCAGCCCGCCACGGGTGCCACCGTGGCGCCCGACCCGGTGCAGGGCGTCGAGCCCGCCGGCGAGGACGAGCCGCTCGGCCGTCGGACGGCTGGGCCGCGCCCGCTGCCACAGGTCGGCCAGCGAGGCGTAGGGCTGCCCGGCGACGATCCGCCTCACCTCCTCCTCGCCGATCCCCTTGACGTCGGTCAGCGACAGCCGGATGCCGTAGCCCCCGGCCCGGCGCTCCACCGTGGCCATGACCTCGTCGACGTGGTCGGGGCCGCCGGCACGGCCGTCGTCGTCACGCCCGATCTGGTCGGTGCGCCGGGCCGCCACCGGCCGGCCCTGCGCCGCGAGCACGCGCGGGTCGCCGGCCCCTGCCCCGTCCTCCTCGACCCGCTCCACCCGGTAGGTCTGGCCGGAGGCGTTGACGTCGAGCCCGAGGACGTGCACGCCCATGGTCCGGGCCTCGTCGAGGATGAGGCGCTTGGGGTACATGCCCGGGTCGTGGGTGAGCACCCCGGCGAGGAAGGCCGCGGTGTGGTGCGTCTTGAGCCACGCGGACTGGTAGGTGGGCAGGGCGAAGGCGGCGGCGTGGGCCTTGCAGAACCCGAAGGAGGCGAACGCCGCGAGCACCTCCCAGATCCGCTCGACGTCCTCCTGGCCGTAGCCGCGGGCGGCCGCGGCGGCGCGCCACCACACCTCCACCTCCTTCTGGCCCTGGGGCGTGCCCATCGCGCGACGCACCTCGTCGGCCTGGGCCAGGCTCACCCCCGTGGTCTCCGCGACGATCTGGAGCACCTGCTCGTGGAAGACGACGACGCCGCAGGTCTGCTCGAGGTAGGGCACCAGGCTGGGGTGGAGGTACTCCGGCTCGCCCCAGCCCTGCCGGGCGTGCAGGAAGGGACGGATCATGTCCGACTTCACCGGGCCGGGCCGGAAGAGGGAGATGTCGATGATGATGTCGGCGAAGCAGTCGGGGGCGAACTTGCCGACGAGCTCGCGCTGACCCGGCGACTCGATCTGGAAGCAGCCCAGCGTGCGGGTGGACTGGATCAGCCCGAAGGTGTCCGGGTCGTCCAGCGGGACGTGGGCGCGGTCGTCCAGGTCGACGCGGACCCCGTCGACCCGCTCGACCTCGTCGACGGCGTGGGCCATCGCCGACTGCATCCGGATACCGAGGACGTCGAGCTTGAGCAGGCCCATCTCCTCGACGTCGTCCTTGTCGAACTGGCTCATCGGGAAGCCCAGCCAGCTCGCCTCGACCGGGGTCCGGTCCAGCAGGGTGGTGTTGGACAGGATCACCCCGCACGGGTGCATGGCGAGGTGCCGCGGCAGGCCGTCGAGGGACTCAACGAGCTCGAGCAGCAGCTCCATCCGCGGCGCGTCCAGCCCCTGGGCCCGCAGCTCGGGCAGGTCGCGGATCGCCGCGCGGGCGTCCCGCGCCCGGATGTGGGGAAAGGCCTTGGCCAGCACGTCGATCTCGCCCGGCGGCATGCCCAGGGTGGCGGCGACGTCGCGGATCGCGTGCCGCACGCGGTAGGTCTCGGCCATGGACACGCAGGTCACCCGGTCCGAGCCGAAGCGCTCGAGGATCCGCTCGTACATCTCGGTGCGGCGCGCGGACTCGACGTCGATGTCGATGTCGGGCAGCTGGGCGCGCAGCGGTGAGCAGAACCGCTCCATGAGCAGGCCGTGCTCCATCGGGTCGACGCCGCTGATGCCGAGCAGGTAGGTCACCAGGCTCCCCGCGCCCGAGCCGCGGGCCGCGACCCGCACGCCGTGGTCGCGGATGAGGTCGCAGACGGCCGCGACGGTGAGGAAGTAGGTGGGGTAGCCCAGCCCGGCGATGACGCCCAGCTCGTCGGCCAGCCGCGCCCGGACCCGGTCGAGGTGGGCGGTGGACGCGCCGGGGTAGCGGGTGGTGACGGCGGCGTCGCAGCGGCCGGTGAGCACCTGGTGCGCCTCCCCGACGCCGCCGACGCCGAGCACCTCGGGCTCGGGCAGGTGGACCGCGCCGATGCCGAGGTCGGAGCGCGCGTCCTGGGCGCAGTCCCGCGCGAGGGCCAGGGTGTCGCCCAGCAGGTCGGCCGCCCGTGCGTCGCTGCCCCCGGCCTCCTCGAGCCGGCGGGCGAGGGCGTGCATGGTGGGGGTGTCGGCGAGGTGGCCGGCGGTGCTGACCCGGTCGAGGTGCCGCTCGTCGAGCGCGACCATCCTCCGGGCGGCGTCGAGGACGTCCACGACCCTGGCCTGCTCGGGGGTGGCGTGCCGGACCGCCGCCGTGAGCACCGCGGGCACGCCGCACTCGCGGGCGAGCGCCCACGTGCGGGACGCGTGACCGAGGCTGGCGGGGGTGCCCTCCGGCCCGCCGTGGCAGACGACCTCGAGGCGCAGCGCCCCCGCGGGCAGGGCCACCTGCCACGCGCGCAGAAGGGTCCGGGCGGCGTCGTGCCGCCGGGCGAGGACCGCCCGACCCACGTCCGAGTCCGGTCCGAGCAGCACGACGACGGGGGCGACGTCCTCGACCGGGGACGCCGCACGGGCGAGGAGGTCGCGGCGCGTGCGCGGCAGCCCCCGCTCCCCCGCGAGGTGGGTCTGCGTGACCAGGCGGCACAGCCGCGCCCAGCCCAGCCCGGGCTCCAGCCCGGAGCCCTGCCCCCGGGCGAGCACGACGACGCGGGGGTGCTGGTCGTCGACCAGCGACCCGCCCTTGACCGGCTGCGCGCGTCGCCGCGGCGACCCGACGGCGGCCGGTGCCCCGACCGCCTCGGCGCCGCCCAGCACGACCCGCCCCGGAGCCGTCGGGTGCTCCGCGTCACGGTCGAGGGCCAGGTCGACCCCCAGCACGGGCGCGACGCCGTGCTCACCGCACGTCCGGGCGAACCGGACGGCGCCGTAGAGACCGTCGCGGTCGGTCAGGGCGAGCGCGGGCTGGCCGAGCGCGGCGGCCCGCGCCACCAGCTCGGCCGGATGGCTCGCGCCGTAGCGCATCGAGGCGCTCGAGGCGACGTGGAGGTGCACGAAGTCGTCAGTCGGCATGGCGGGGATCTCTCGGCGAGTGGTGGGTGGGGCGGGGTGGTCACCCCGGGCGGTGCGCCTCAGCCGTGCCCCATGGGGGCCAGCTCGGTCGGCAGCGGGGGGCCGCACGGCAGGTGCAGCGCCCCACGGACGAGCTCGAGGAAGCGCTCGGCGGAGCGGACCAGGTCGTCGGCGTCACGGGCGGACACGAGGTCGGCCCCCCGCTCCACCGCCAAGCGGCGCCGCCCGGAGGTGGCGAAGAAGGCTGCCCACTCGGTCAGCTCCGGCGCCACCCCGGGCAGCGCCTCCCACACGCTGCGTGGTCGGGCGCGCCGGCTGGGGGCGCTGCGGGCCGCCAGCATCGCCGCCCCGGCGCGGAGCGCGGCGAGGTGGGCCTGGGTGTAGCGCTCCCCCGCGGTGCTGCTGCGGCACGCCTGCAGCAGCCCGCCGCGTGCCCGGTCGAGCAGGTCCAGGACCGTGCCCGCCGAGGGCGGGGGCGCGGTCCCCGCCATCCTCTCCGCACCGGTCGTCCTGCTCCTGGTCATGGTGGTCATGTCCGTCCTCTCCTCGTCCGCCGTCGTGTCCACAGGTGCGTCCGCACCGTCAGTCGCTGACCCGCTCCAGGAGCCAGCGCTCACCGCTCACCAGGTCGTAGACGCCCGACCCGTGCGCGCGCCCGGCGCTGGCCTCCACGCGCCAGACCTGCTGCTCGAGGACCGTCACCACCCCGTGCGCGTCGTCCTCGGGGAGGTCCGCGGTGCCCGCGCCCCCACCCGGCTGCGCCCCGCGCCGCCACCAGGGCACGCGCTGGCTCCACTGGGCGAGCACGCCGCGGACGACGTGGACCCGCCCCTGCCAGAGGAACTGGGTCGGCACGCCGACCTGCTCCCCGACCGGCTGCACGCCCCGGCACCAGCCCGGCTCGAGACGCACCCGGTGCTCGACCGGGTCGCCGATCCTGACCTCGACAGGGTCCTGGTAGCGCCTGCTCATCCGCGTCTCCCTCCGCTGCCCGTCCGACCGCGACGGGCCCGACCATCGAACTCGTGTTCGATACGGACAAATGTACGAGCCGCCACCGACAAGCTCAACCCCGCCCGTCCCGGGCTGTGGACGACCCGTCTCCCCCACCCCTGCGACCAGGCACGATGGATGCGGACCCGGGCCTCGGAGGGGACGGCCCGGGTCACCACCCATGCGGGGTTAGGCTCGGTCCGGACGGACTTCCGCTCCCCGACACCAGGAGGCCCTGTGGCGCACGCCCATCCGCTGGACGGCGTCGACCTACGCGACCGCGTGCAGCAGGCGCTCACCGACCACCTCGAGCGCCAGCGCGAGGTCCTGGCCGACCTGGGCACCCCCATGGGACCTCTCGTCGACTCCATCGCCGACCTGCTCACCGGGGGCAAGCGGCTGCGGGCCGCGTTCCTCTACTGGGGCTGGCGCGGGCTCGCCGCGGACCCGCTCGCCCACGACGCCGCCGCCGTCCGCGCGGCGAGCGCCATGGAGATCTTCCAGGCCGCCGCCCTGCTCCACGACGACGTCATGGACAACAGCGACCTGCGCCGCGGACGGCCGACGGCCCACCGCGCCTTCGCGGCCGACCACCGCCGGCACGGGTGGAACGGCGACCCGGGTCGCTTCGGGCACGCCGCCGCCATCCTCGCCGGCGACCTCTGCCTCAACTGGACCGACGAGATCTTCTCCACGAGCGGCCTGCCGGCCGACGCGCTCGGGCGGGCCCGCCCGGAGTTCGACCGGATGCGCACCCAGCTCATGGGCGGGCAGTTCCTCGACATGCTCGAGGGCGCGCTCGGCTGGACCGACCTCGCCTACGAGGAGCGCGTCGCGCGCACCCGCCGGGTCATCCGCTACAAGAGCGCCAAGTACTCCGTCGAGCAGCCGCTGCTCATCGGCGCCCGCGCGGCGGGTGCCGACGAGACCACGCTGGCCTCGCTCTCCCGCTACGGCACCAGCCTCGGCGAGGCCTTCCAGCTGCGCGACGACGTCCTCGGCGTCTACGGCGACCCGGAGCACACCGGCAAGCCGGCCGGCGACGACCTGCGCGAGGGCAAGCACACCGCCCTCGTGGCGCACACCCTGGAGCTGGCCGACGAGGACGGGGTCGAGCTCATCGCCGCGAGCCTGGGAGCCCCCGACCTCGACGACGCGACGGTCGAGGCGTGCCGCCGGGTGATCGAGCGGTCAGGGGCGCTCGGGCGGACCGAGGAGATGATCGTCGCAGGGGCGCAGGAGGCCTGGCGGGCGCTCGAGGAGACCGACGGCCTCACCGAGGAGGGCCGGGCGGCGCTGCACGAGCTCGTCGCGATCTGCACCGACCGGCAGCTCTGAGCGTCCCGGCGTGCGGGCGGCGGACCGCCCGCGTGGCCTACGCCGACCCCGGGAGGGTGAGCACGACCGGGTCCCCCGTCGTCACCGCGACCGTGTGCTCGCTGTGGCTGGTGCGGGCACCCGTGCTGCTGCGCAGGGTCCACCCGTCCGGGTCCACGACGAGCCGGTCGGTGTCGGCCATCACCCACGGCTCGATGGCCAGGAGCATCCCCGGCCTCAGCCGCACGCCCGCGCCCGGACGGCCGTCGTTGGGGATGTGCGGGTCCTGGTGCATCGTCGACCCGACCCCGTGGCCGCCGAACTCGGTGTTGACCCGGTAGCCGGCGCCCCGCAGGGTCCTCCCGATGACGTGCGCGATGTCCCCGGTCCGGTTGCCCGGGCGCGCCATCTCGACGGCCGCCGCGAGGGCCGCCTCGGTCGTGTCGACCATCCGCTGGTCCTCCGGCGACGCGGCGCCGCCGACGGCGAAGGTCACCGCGGCGTCGGCCACCCACCCGTCGACCGAGACGGCGAGGTCGAGGGTGAGCAGGTCGCCCCGCTCCAGCACCTGGTCGCGCGGCTTGCCGTGGAGCACGGCGTCGTTGACGGACGTGCAGACGTGGTGGCCGAACGGGCCGCTGCCGAAGGACGGCGCGTAGTCGACGTAGCAGGACACGGCACCGCGCTCGGCGATCATCCCGGCGACCCAGCGGTCGATCTCCAGCAGGTTGGTGCCGACCCTCACGCGCTCGCGCACGGCCTGCAGGGTGTCCCCGACGAAGCGGCCGGCCGGGCGGGCCCGCTCGACCTCGGCGGGGGTCAGCAGCTCGATCACGAGGGTGCCTCTCTGTCGTCGGGGACGGCCGGTCGGGTGGCCAGCTCGTCGAGGGTCAGGATGACCAGGGCGCTCGTCCAGCCGAGCGGTGCGGGGCCGGCGGCCGCCCCGGCCGAGTCCACCTTCTCAGGCAGGGAGCCCCAGGGCGCGAGGTGCTGGTCGAGCCAGCCGAGCCAGCGGTGCGCCGTCTCCTCCCGGCCCGAGGCGGCCGCCGTGTAGGCGACGAGGGCGACCTCCGGGGTCCAGGAGACGCCGTCCTGCTTCCACTCCGTGCCCGGGGCCAGGCCGCCCCCGGGGCGGGTCGCGTCGCGCTGGTAGCCCTCCCACGCCCGCTCGACCCCCGGCAGCGGGTCGGGGTCGAAGGGCGGCATGAGCATGGCGGCCGCGGCGTCGAGGCCGCCGTGGGTGCCGGCGCGCAGGTAGCCCGGCCCGAAGTGCGCCTCGATGCGCGACCGCACCCCCTCGGCGGCACCGCCGACGACCGCCGCCCGACCGGGCCGGCCCAGGTCCTCGTAGTCGCGCGCCGCGACGCGCAGGCCGAGGGCGACCGGGCCGCTGACGCCCAGGAGGTGGTCGAAGGTCGTCCGCTCCCAGTAGTCCTGGCCCGGCGCGGGCAGGTGGCTGCCGCCGCCGGTGGCCCGGAGGAGCTGGTCGGTGCAGCGGTCGCGCAGGTCGTCGACCAGGGGGCCGGGGGTGGTCGACTGAACGGTCTCGTGGATGGCCCAGAGCACCCAGCCGCAGCCGTCGCCCTGGGCGCGGCGCGGGTCGAGGGCCACGCGGCCGCCGTCGAGCAGGTAGCGGGCGTCGAACCCGTACATCGGGTCCAGGTAGAGCCCCCCGACCCGGCCGAGCACCGCGGCGGCACGCTCCGCCTCGCCGACCCGCGCCAGGGCGACCGCGACGAAGGCGCCGTCCCGCGGCCAGAAGTAGTCCCAGCTCTCCGCCGGCCCCGCCGGGGGCAGCGTGACCTGCCCGTCCTCGCTCGTGGTGAGGATCATCAGGTCGCGCACGGCGGCCCGGCCCATCTCCTCGTAGGACGTGCCCCCGCCGGGGACGTCCCCGGCGTCCTGCCACGCGCCGGGCGCCGCCCCGCCGGCGCCCCTCGACGGCTCGGCCGGCACGAAGCCCTCCCCGAGCAGGGCCACGCGGGCGTGGGGGTCCACGCCCGGCCCGGTCCGCAACGACCACGCCCCGAGGGAGGTGACGACGACGGCGCCGAGCACCGTGGCGGCCAGCGCCCGGGAGACGAGGCCGCGCAGCCACCGGTCGGCGGCACGGGCGGACAGCCCCGCGCCGACGCCCACGGCCAGGGCCGTCCACGCCGGGACCACGTCGGGCACCGAGCAGGCCCGGCCGAGGGAGGGCACGGCATACTGCACGAGCTCGACGAGCACCGGGACGGACGCCGCGCCGGCGACCCAGCGACCTCGCGTCGACACGGCCGCACCGACGACGAGCATGACGACCACGGCTCCGGTCCGAGGGTCCTGGCGGACCCACTCGGTCGGCAGCAGGAGGTGCTCGGGGCGCAGGTCGCAGGTCCGTGCCAGCCCGCGGACGAGCCCGTTGCGGGGAGGGGCCAGCGAGACCACCGCCAGGAGGCCCAGCCCGAAGGCCGCGACCGCCCGACCGTCGGGGCGGCGCCGGGCGAGGAGGAGCGCGACGACCACGAGCGCGGACGCCGCGACCCACCACGCGGACGCCGGGTGCGCGTGGAGCAGCAGGCTGGGCGACGGCACCCTCAGACGCTACCCGCTGGCGAGGTGGCGCCGAAACGGCTCAGGCGGACGTCGGCCCAGGTCCGGGCGAGGCACGGGCCATGCCGGGCGGCAGCGGGTCGCTGCGCAGGACCGCGTGCAGGTGCTCGTCGTGGTGGAGGCCGTCGGCGTAGCGGTAGGACTGGCGCAGGGTGCCCTCCAGGACCATCCCGACCCGACGGGCCACCGCGCAGGAGCCGACGTTCTCCACCGCGTGGTAGAGCTGCACCCGGTGCAGCCCGAGGTCGCCGAAGGCCCACCGCAGCGCCGTGAGCACGGCGTCGGTGGCGTGGCCGCGCCCCCGTGCCCAGGGCGCCGTCCAGCAGCCCACCTCGGAGTCGCGCTGGTCGAGGTCGAGGTGGTGCAGCGACACCGAGCCGACGAGGCGGCCGGAGCGGTCGCCGACCGCCCACGAGGCGTGCCCGCCGGCGGTCCAGTCGTTGCGCCCGGAGGCCAGGGCGCCCGCGGGGTCGGGACCGGCAGGTCCGGGGTTCCACCGGGCGACCTCCGGGTCGGCCAGAGCGCGCCGCACGTCGGGCAGGTCGTCCGGCGCGAAGGCGCGCAGGACGACCCGCCCTCCGTCGAGGGGGACGGGACGGTCGGGAAGGGCGCTCACCGTCCCGAGGGTAGGCGTCTGCCTAGAAGACGATCTCCTGCGCCCGGCGCCGCACCTCCGTCTTGGAGCCGGTGCGCAGCGACGCGATGGCGCTGCCCCCGGCCAGGGTGTCGTCGGGGGCGTGCAGCCAGGAGATGATCTCCTCGTCGCTGTACCCCCCGTCGGCCAGCACGGTGACCGTCCCCCGCAGCGCGGGGAGAGGACCCTCCTCGGTCAGGAAGCTCGCCGGCACCATGACGGCGCGGTTGGGCCCACGCCGCACGCCGATGAGCTCGCGGTCCTGCAGCCATCGCTTGACGTCGGTGAGCCGGGCGCCGGTGCGCTCGACGATCTCGGGCACGGCCAGCCACTCGCCGCCGTGAATTACATCGCTGTCACTTACCACATCCACTAGTCAATCATAGTCAACGACACGCCGTGAGGGTGGTGTGATCCTCCCTGGTCAGGTACTGTCCCTTCTGCCTCAGGGGGTGTCCCGGCTCACATCAGTCTCAGCCCTCACGCAGGCACCGGCTGTCCCCGTCCCGCGCACCACGCTCACCGCCCCTCGGAGGTCCTCCCCGTGCCCCTCTTCGCCGCTCTCCCGCCCGCCGACCTGCCCACGATGGCGTACGTGCCGACCGCGCTGCACGTCGCCGAGCCTGCGACCGTCCGGACCGAGAACCGTCACACCGTGCGCTCCGGCGACACCGTGTACGACATCGCCGCCCGCTACGGCGTCTCCCCGACCCTCGTGGTGCACGCGAACAACCTCACCGACGGCGGCCGGTGGATCCTGCCGGGCACGACGCTCGTCATCCCCGCGGCCAAGGGCTCCTCGGCCGGCGCGGGCGGCTCCGGCCCCTCCTCCTCGTCCTCCTCGAAGAGCGGCGGCGCGCGGATCACCGTGCGCGCCGGTGACACGCTGTCCCACCTGGCGGTCCGGCACGGCACGACCGTGGGCGCGCTGGCCTCGGCCAACGACCTGCGCGACACGCGCCTCATCTACCCCGGCCAGGTCCTCGTGCTGCCCGGCTCCGAGGGCGCCGGCCGGACGGGCACGGGATCGACCGGCCCGTCGACCCGCGCGCCGCAGACCCCGGCCCCCTCGTCGGGCGGCAGCGTGACGGTCCGCGCCGGCGACACCCTGTCCGGCATCGCGGCGCGCCACGGCGTCGGCGTCGCGGCCCTGGCCAAGGCCAGCGGGGTCTCGACCGGCGCCTTCATCCACCCCGGCCAGGTGCTGCGGCTGCCCGGCGGCTCCGGCAGCCCCTCCGCCGGCGGCGGCGCAGGCAGCGGCACGGCCGCCCCCGGGTCCCTCGCCCGGCCCTACGACCCCAGCACCGTCGGCGACCTCAAGAAGGGCGAGAAGGTGGACGACACCTTCCTGCACTACCGCTACAGCGACGGGGTCGCGCGCTCCGCCGCGGCCAACCGCGAGTACCTGGCCGCGGTCGACGTCCCCTCGCGCGAGGCGATGCGCCAGATGGTGGTCGACACGAGCCGCCGCTACGGCGTCGACCCCCAGCTCATGGTGTCGCTGTCCTACCTGGAGTCCGGGTGGAACATGCGCGCGGTCTCCCCCGCCAACGCCATCGGCGCCATGCAGGTCATCCCGACCTCCGGCGAGTGGGCCAGCTCCCTCGTGGGCCGCGACCTCAACCTGCTCGACCCGCAGGACAACGTCACGGCCGGCGTCGTCATCATGCGGGCGCTGCTGCAGGCGGCCGACCGCGAGGACCACGCGATCGGCGGCTACTACCAGGGCCTGGGCAGCGTGCGCCAGCACGGCCTCTTCGCCGACACCACGCAGTACGTCCGCAACGTGCGCCACCTGATGTCCACGCTCTGAGGCACGCCCGACGTCCCACGGATGCCGCGCCCCGCTCCGTAGAGTGGCTGGGGTGAGCGTCCCGACCAACCCCGTCCTCGACCGCGTGGTCGACGGCCGGTACCAGGTCGAGGCCGAGCTGGCGCGCGGGGGCATGGCGACCGTCTACCGCGCCCGGGACCTGCGCCTGGACCGCCCGGTCGCGCTCAAGGTCATGCGCGAGGACCTGGCCCGCGACGACACCTTCGTGCGGCGCTTCGTCCACGAGGCCAGGGTGGCGGCGCGGCTGCAGCACCCGCACATCGTCAGCGTCTACGACCAGGGCGAGGACGACGGCGTCGTCTTCCTGGCGATGGAGCTCGTCGAGGGCCAGACCCTGCGCGACGTCATCGCCCGGCGCGCGCCGCTGTCCACGCGGGAGGCGCTGACGCTCGTCGTGCCGGTCGTCGAGGCCCTGGCCACCGCGCACGCCGCCGGTCTGGTCCACCGCGACGTCAAGCCGGAGAACGTCCTGCTCAGCCGGCGGGGGAAGGCGGTCAAGGTCACCGACTTCGGTCTGGCCCGCCTGGCGGGCAACCCTCACCTCACGAGCGAGATGCTCTGGGGCACGGCCGCCTACCTCGCCCCGGAGCAGGTGGAGACCGGCTCCTCCGACGCGAGCACCGACGTGTATGCCGTCGCGCTGCTCCTGTTCGAGCTGCTCACCGGTGAGAAGGCCTTCCCCGGGGAGGACCCGCTGCGGGTGGCCTACGAGCACGTCCACGGCGGCGTGCCCCACCCCCGCGACCTCGTGGCCACGGTGCCGGCCGCCGTGGAGGACCTCGTCCTGCGCGCGGGCGCCACGGAGCCGCACGACCGCCCGGCGCACGCCGGAGAGCTGCTCGACGAGCTGCGCCGCCTGGAGCGCCACCTCGACGACGAGGCGCTGGACGCCGTGCCCTCGGCCCCGGCGCACCACACCGTGCCGGTCCGCCGCGGCGTCCCCGGCGGGGACCCGACGCGAGCGGTGCCCCGGCGGACCGGCACCCGGGGCGCGTCCCACGGCGCGTCGGCGACGCGCCAGATCCCGGTGCGGCACGACGGCGGGCCGACCCCCGACCGGGCCGCCTCCCCGCCCGGCGGGGAGGCGAGCTACGCCCGCACGAGCGGCAACCGCGTGCACCCTCCCACGCCGCGACGGCGCCGGGGCACCGGTGGCGCGGCCGCCTGGGTCCTCGGCCTGCTGCTGGTGCTGCTCGCCGGCGGCGGCGCCTACGGCTTCTGGTACCTCACCCAGGGCCCCGCCGTGCACTCGGCGATGCCCGTGGTCGTCGCCCTCCCCGAGCAGGAGGCCCGCGCCGCGCTCGACCGCGAGGAGCTCGACCCGGTCGTCGTCCACGCGCACTCCGAGACCGTAGCCTCCGGCGTCGTCGTCTCCGCGGACGTGGAGGCCGGGACCCGCCTGCGCCACGGCACCGACGTCGAGCTCGTCGTCTCCCGGGGCCCCGAGCGGTACGCCGTGCCCGACCTGCCCGGCTCGACCCTGGACGAGGCGCGCGGCGCCCTGGAGGAGCTGGGTCTCGCCCTCGGCTCCACGGTCGAGGAGTACGACGAGGGCCGGCCCGCCGGTCATGTCGTCAGCTCGGTGCCCGGTGCCGGGTCGCAGGTGCCCCCCGGCACCCGGGTGGACGTGGTGGTCAGCCGCGGCCCCGCACCCGTGGACGTGCCCGACGTCGTGGGGCGCAGCCAGGACGAGGCGTCCTCCCTCATCACGGGCGCCGGCCTGCAGGTGCAGGTGGCCCCGGAGCGGGTCTTCTCCGACGACGTCCCCGAGGGCTCGGTCGTGGGCCAGAGCCCGCTCCCCTCGTCGGTGGAGCGCGGCAGCACGGTCACGGTGACGATCTCCCGGGGCCCGGAGCTCGTGGCCGTCCCGGACGTGGTCGGCGACCAGTTCCGCCGTGCGGAGGAGGAGCTGACCGGTCTGGGCCTGGTCGTGCGCCGCGAGGACATCGCCGGCGGGTTCTTCGGCACCGTCCGGGAGCAGTCGGTCGAGGCCGGCACCGAGGTGCCGCGCGGCACCGAGGTCGTCCTGCGCGTCGTCTGAGAAGAGCCCGGCACCGGACCGGACGCTCAGGACTGGTGCGCCCAGCGCTCCTCGAGGTCCACGCGGCCCCGCGGGTGGTAGCCGTGCGACTCCCAGTACCCCGCCTGCAGCATGTGGTGGTAGGTGATCTCCGCGACCCACTTGGGTCCCTTGAAGCCGTAGAGGTGGGGCAGCACGACGCGCGCGGGCCATCCGTGCTCGAGGGTCAGCGGGGCCCCGTCGGCGTGCGTGGCCAGCAGCGCGTCGTCGCGCAGCAGGTCCTCGAGGAGCACGCTGGAGGAGTAGCCCCGACGGGCGGCCAGCAGCACGTGGCGCGCACCGTCCTCGGGGGGCGCGAGAGCCACGACGTCGCGCAGGCGGACCCCGCCCCATCGCACGGCCGCCACCGAGTGCCGGTCGACGCAGTGCAGGCCGGCGGTGAGCTCGACCCGCGGCAGCGCCTCGAGCGCGGGCAGGTCGAGCACCGTCGGCCCGGGCTCGCGCGTCGCCCCGGAGATGGTCAGCCTCCAGGTCTCGGGGTCCACCACCGGCACCTTGCCGTAGTGGGACGCCCTCCACGCGGGCGCGGGACGCTGACCCGGGGGCAGCTCCCCGTCCGGCGGCACGGGCTCGCGGCCCGGTGCCTCTCCCCCGTCCGCGTCCACGGTCCGACCCTACCTACCCGTCGCCGGGCGACGACCCTCCGGGCCGACGGCCCAGCAGGTCACGCAGCCGCTGCACGGCGGCGTCGGTCATCGCGTCGTCCACGTCAAGGTGCCAGACGAAGCGGGCGCGCCGACCGTCCGTGGGGTAGCCCAGCACGCCCGCGGCGGCGGCCGCCTCGACGAAGCCCGGGCCGGTCCAGCCCGCCGCGGAGACGTCGAGCACGAGGATGTTGGTCTCCACGGCGCCCGGGTCGACGACGCCGGGCGCGACCTCGGCGAGCGCCGCTGCGGTCCGGCGGGCACGGGCGTGGTCGTCGGCCAGCCGCGCGACGTGGTGGTCGAGCGCGTGCAGGCCGGCCGCGGCGAGCAGCCCGACCTGGCGCATGCCGCCGCCCATGCGCTTGCGCCATACCCGGGCCTGCGCGACCCGCTCGGCGGAGGCGGCCAGGAGCGAGCCGACCGGGGCGCCCAGGCCCTTGCTCAGGGACACCGAGACGGTGTCGGCGCAGGCGCCGTACTCGGCCAGCGGCACGCCGGCCGCGACGTGGGCGTTCCACAGCCGGGCCCCGTCGAGGTGGACGGCGACGCCCGCCGCCGAGGTCTCCCGCCGCAGCTCCTGCATCAGCCCGAGCGGCTGGACGGTCCCGCCGCCGAAGTTGTGCGTGTTCTCGACCACGACGCACGCGGTGCTCACCTGGTAGGGGCCACCGTCGGGGGCCATGACGTCCAGGGCGGTGGCGACGTCGAGCAGCCCGCGGTCGGCCACCCAGCTGCGGCTCGTGATCCCGGAGAAGGCGGCCGCGGCACCCAGCTCGGCGCGCAGCACGTGGGCGAGGGAGTCGGTGATCATCTCCTGCCCCGGCCCGGCGAGCAGGCGCAGGGCGACCTGGTTGGCCATCGAGCCGGTGGGCATGAAGAGCGCGGCCTCGTGGCCCAGCAGCTCGGCGACCCGCTGCTCCAGGACGGCGACGGTCGGGTCCTCGCCGTAGACGTCGTCACCGACCGGCGCCTGCACCATCGCCTCGCGCATGGCGGCCGTGGGCCGGGTCAGCGTGTCCGAGCGCAGGTCGGCCACGACGGCTGCGGTGCCGGTCATCTGGCGACCCCCCCGTCGAGCATCTCCGCGACGACGAACGCCAGCTCCAGGCTCTGCTGGTGGTTCAGCCGGGGGTCGCACAGCGTCTCGTAGCGCAGGCCCAGGTCGTCGACGTCGACGGGGTTGACCCCGCCGACGCACTCGGTCACGTCGTTGCCGGTGAGCTCCACGTGGATGCCGCCGGGGTGGGTCCCGGCCTCGGCGTGCGCCTCGAAGAAGCCGCGCACCTCGTCCACGACGTCCTCGAAGCGGCGGGTCTTGTGCCCGCTCGGGGTGGTGAAGGTGTTGCCGTGCATGGGGTCGCAGACCCAGCTGACGTGCCGCGCCTCGTCGCCGAGGGAGGTGAGCAGCGGCGGGAGCGCCTCCCGCACGCGGCCCGCGCCCATCCGCGTGATGAACGTCAGGCGCCCGGGCTCCCGCTCGGGGTCGATCCGGTCCATGAGCCGCAGCACGGTGTCGCGGTCGGCGCCCGGGCCGAGCTTGACGCCGACGGGGTTGCGGACGCGGGAGACGAAGTCGACGTGCGCGCCGTCGAGGTCACGGGTGCGCTCCCCCACCCAGACGAAGTGGCTGGAGGTGTCGTAGAGCAGGCCCGTGCGGTGGTCGCGGCGCACCATCGGGCGCTCGTAGTCGAGGACGAGCGCCTCGTGCGCGGAGTAGAACTCCACCCGGCGCATCTCCTCGGCCTCGGCGACGCCGGAGGCCTCCAGGAACCGGACCGCGCGGTCGATCTGGTGGGCCATCTGCTCGTAGCGCGCCTGGGCCGGGCCCTGGATGAAGCCCTTGTTCCACGCGTGCACGCTGCGCAGGTCGGCGAAGCCGCCGCTGGTGAAGCCGCGCACGAGGTTGAGGGTCGCCGAGCTCGCGTGGTAGGCCCGCAGCAGCCGCTGGGGGTCGTGGCGGCGGGCCTCGGGGGTGAACTCGAAGCCGTTGACCATGTCGCCGCGGTAGGCCGGCAGGGTCACGCCGTCGCGGGTCTCGGTGTCGGCGCTGCGCGGCTTGGCGAACTGCCCGGCCATCCGGCCGACCTTGACGATCGGCAT
>JASKZT010000042.1 GCA_030145965.1 Ornithinimicrobium sp. | reverse complement strand
GCTGCCGCGAGCGCGGGGTCGTCCAGCGCCTCCTCGAACGCCGCGAGGTCGGGCACCTCCACCTCCTGCGCGATGGCGAGCAGGTCGGCGCGGGCCAGCTCGGCGTGGCGGCCGGCGGACCGGCCGAAGACCGCCTTCTGGTAGGGCTCGAGCCGGTCCTGCCGGGCGGCGGCCCGGGCGGCCACGGCCGCGGCGTGCGACTGCTTGTCGAAGATGACGAAGTCGCGGAACTCGATGCGCAGCACCCCGGCGTCGACCAGCGGCTGCAGGCCCGGGCGGGTCTCCAGGGCGAACTGCGCGCAGTAGGGGCAGCGGTAGTCGGCGTACTCGATCATGACCACCGGGGCGTCGACCTCGCCGACGGCCATGAGGTCCCCGGGGTCGCGCCGCTGCAGCTCCAGCATGGCCCGACGGACCTCCTCGGGCGCCTCCTGCGCGCCCGGCGGATCCTCGCCCTGCTGCCCCGGCTGCTCGGCGGTGTCCTCGTCGGCCCCGCCGGCGGCCGGCGACGACGCGGAGGGCGGGGAGGGGGCGCCGGCCTGGCCGCTCCCCCGGTCGCCGAGCGCCAGCCAGGCGATGAGCGCGACCACGAGGGCCACGACGACGACGGCGACGGCCCAGGCGATCGAGGAGACCCGGCTGTCGTCGGTGGTCGACGGGGGCTGCTGGGTCACCCCGCCAGGGTCGCACACGGGCGGAGTCTGGCCGCCGTCAGGCTCAGACCGCCGCCTCCCCCACCGACCAGGTATGCCGCACCTCGTGGCGCGGCGTGCCCCGCGGCCCCTGCCCGAGCCAGGACGCGACGAGCACCACCTCGTCCGCCCGCCAGGTCGGCGTCCGCAGGGTGTCCAGGGCCTGGAGGACATGGCCGGCGGGGCGTGGACGGCCGACCGCCCGGGCCAGCGTCACGTGGGGGCTGAAGCGGGTGCCGTCGACCCGGACGCCGACGTGGCTGGCCGCGGCGCGCAGCCCCGCGGCCCACGCCGAGAGCGCCCCGGGCCCGCCCTCCTCGACCGCCGCCCACAGGACGCGGGCCGCACCGGGGTCGGGAAAGGCGCCGGCCCCGGCCAGGCCCAGGTCGACGGGGTGCCGGCGGGCCAGGAAGGCCCCCGCCTGCTCGACGAGCCTCTCCTCGCGCCACTCCTCCAGCTCGGGCAGGAAGGCCAAGGTCAGGTGCAGGTGCTCGCGCCGGGTCCACCGCCACTCCCGGCGAGCGGCCAGCGCCTCGCGCCGTGGCGTCACGTGCTCCTCCAGGGCGCAGGCGACCTCCTCCGGCAGGTCGACGGCGAGGAAGGCGCGCATGGGCCCATCGTCGCCGACCACCCCCGCGGTGTCGTCCGCGGCCGACCGGCGGCTCATGACCGGCCGGGCACCTGAGCGGTGCCCGTCAGCGCAGGTCGGCGAGGGGGCCGGCGAGCCAGGCCCCGATGAGGGGGTCCCAGCCGGTGATCGAGACGTGGTCGACCAGGCCCTGCTGCTGGAAGGGGTCCTCGCGGAGCAGCTCGAGCAGGGCCTCCTCGTCCTCCCCCTGGAGCAGCAGCAGCGCGGCGGCCGGGCCGTCGGGCTGTCGGGCCATCGGCCCCGAGAGCAGCACGACCCCCTCCTCGGCGAGGCCGGAGAGGAAGTCCCGGTGCGCGGGGCGGTGCTCGTCGAGCGCCGCGGAGTCCTCGGAGTAGCTGTAGTGGACGGCGAAGATGGCCATGGGCCCAACGTAGCGGTGCGCGCAGGCGATAGGTTGGTCCCAGCCCTGCCGCCGAGGAGCCACGAGATGACCACGCGTGACCCCCTGATCGTCCGCCCCGTCCGCTTCACCGACGCCATCCCCGCCTGGAGGGGCGTCCTGGACGCGCTGGGGGCGGTGCCGCTGGGCGAGGAGGGCGGCCGGCTGGTCTTCCAGCTGGGCGCGGGCAAGCTCGTCCTGCGCGCGGCGGCCGGCTCCGCGGAGGCACCCGGGACGACGGTGCTGGGGCTGGAGACGACCCTGCCGCTCGACGAGGTGGTCGCGGCCGCCGCCGAGGACGGCGTGCCGATCGCGCTCGAGGAGACCGACCGGGGCCGGTCAGGTGTCATCACCGCCGCCGACGGCGTCAGCCTCACCCTCGACTCGCCGGCCCCCACCCTGCGCCCCGCACGGGCCGCGCGGCCGGGCCTCGCGGTCATGCCCGTGTGGCACACCCCGAGGGGGCGGGTCGCGCTCGACGTGCTCGACGGCCTGGGCCTGCGCCGCCGCGTCACGCTCGAGGACGGCTCCTGGGCCGACCTCACGGCCCGCAGCGGCGGCCTGCACGCCGTGCGGCCCCGCAGCGGCGTCGGCACCGAGCTCGCCTTCGAGCTGACCGGTGACGTGGACACCCTGCTCGAGGCCCTCACCGCGGCGGGCGTGGAGGCCAGGGTCGACGTGGAGGAGCCCTGCCGGGTCCTGCGCTTCGTCGACCCCGACGGCGGCGAGCCGCTGCGCGTCTACGAGCGCCAGCCCGACCTGTACGGCTACGCCCTCTCGGAGATGTAGCCACCGCCGCACGCCCGCGACGGCCACGTCGCGTCACCGGGCCGAGCTGCGCCACCGGACCTACCCTCGGAGGGTGAGCGTCGCGTCCCGCACGACCGTCTCGTTCGACGACCAGTTCGCCAGAGAGCTGCCAGAGCTGGCCGCCCCCTGGCAGGCCGAGGAGGCGCCCGATCCCCGGCTGCTGATCCTCAACGGGCCCCTGGCGGCCGAGCTCGGCCTGGACCCCGCCTGGCTGCGCAGCCCTGAGGGCGTGCAGCTGCTGCTCGGGCGCCTCGTGCCCGCGGGCGCCACCCCCGTGGCCCAGGCCTACGCCGGGCACCAGTTCGGCGGGTACTCCCCGCGGCTGGGCGACGGGCGCGCGCTCCTGCTCGGGGAGGTCGTGGACGCGGCCGGGGGCCGTCGCGACGTCCACCTCAAGGGCTCCGGTCGCACGCCCTTCGCCCGGGGCGGTGACGGGCTGGCCGCGGTCGGCCCGATGCTGCGCGAGTACGTGATCAGCGAGGGGATGCACGCGCTGGGCATCCCGACCACGCGGTCGCTGGCGGTCGTGGCCACCGGCCGTCCGGTGCGTCGCGAGACCCTGCTGCCCGGGGCCCTGCTCACGCGGGTCGCGGCGAGCCACCTGCGCGTGGGCACCTTCCAGTACGCCCGGGCGTCCGGGGACGTCGGGCTCCTGCGCCGCCTGGCCGACCACGCGATCCGCCGCCACCACGCGGACCTGGCCGACGCCGACGACCCCTACCTCCGTCTCCTCGACGCCGTGGTCGCCGCTCAGGCGGAGCTGGTCGCGCGGTGGATGCTCGTGGGGTTCGTCCACGGGGTGATGAACACCGACAACATGACGATCTCGGGCGAGACCATCGACTACGGGCCGTGCGC
>JASKZT010000005.1 GCA_030145965.1 Ornithinimicrobium sp. | reverse complement strand
TTGAGGCCGACCCGCACCACCGCCCGGCCCTCGGCGGCGACGTCGTCGAGCACGGCACCCGCGAGCTCGCGCACCTCCTCCCGGATCCGGCCGGCGTCGACGACGTCCTCCTGGAAGGTGCGCTCGCGGCTGTGCCCGCGCGCGACCCAGGGCGTGTCGTCCACCTCGCGGGCCCCCTCGCCCCGTCCCAGCCGGCCGTACCACGGCCCCATCCGCGGGCCCAGCTCCGCGGCGAGCGCGTCGGGGTCGGCGGCGGCCAGCTCGGCCACGGTCGTGATGCCCAGGCCCGCCAGCCGGGCGGAGATCCGGCGCCCCACCCCCCAGAGGTCGACCGTCGGGCGCTCCCCCATCACCTCCAGCCAGGTGTCGGCGGTGAGGCGGAAGACCCCGCGGGGCTTGCCGAAGCCGGTGGCCACCTTGGCGCGCACGGTGGTGTCACCGATCCCGACGGAGCAGTGCAGCCCGGTGCGCCCCAGCACGTCCCGCTGGATCCGCCGCGCCAGGGCCTCCGGGTCCTCGGTCACGGCCCCGACGAACGCCTCGTCCCAGCCGAGCACCTGCACCCGCACGTCGGGCACCGCCCGCAGGGTCGCCATGACCTCCGCGGACGCGGCGTCGTAGGCCGGGTGGTCGGCGGGCAGGAAGACCGCGTCCGGCGCCTTGCGGGCGGCGACGCGCAGCGGCATGCCGGACCCGACGCCCAGCTCGCGGGCCTCGTAGGAGGCGGTGGCGACCACGCCGCGCTCGGTCGGGTCGCCGCGGCCGCCGACCACGACCTGGCGGCCGGTCAGCTCGGGCCGGCGCAGCACCTCCACGGCCGCGATGAACTGGTCGAGGTCGACGTGGAGCACCCACGGTCCCGGCCCGCCCATCGCGCCCCGCCCGGTGGCTCAGGCGAGCCGCCGGAGCTCCTCCTGGACGACCTCCAGGCCGTCCCACACCTCGGTGAACCGCGTCGAGAGCGGGGCCGGGCCCAGCCGGAGGCCGTCCGGCCCGCGGAAGTCGGGGATGACGCCGCGCTCCCACAGCCGCGCGGTGACCTCCTGGAAACGGGGGTGGCGCAGCGTGACGTGGCCACCGCGACGGGCGTGCTCGCGCGGGCTGGCGACCGCCACGCCCAGCTCCGCCGGCCAGGCGTCGACGACCGCGAGCACGAGGTCGGTCAGCCGCAGCGACTTCTCGCGCACGGTCTCGATGCCGGCCTCCTCGAGCATCGCCAGGGCCAGCCGCAGGGGCACCATGCCCAGCACGGGCGGCGTGCCGCTGACCAGCGAGCGGACGCCGGCCTCCGGCTCGTAGCCCTGCGCCATCGCGAACGGCTCACGGCGCCCCATCCAGCCCTGCACCGGCTGGCGCAGCGTCGGCAGGTCGTGCAGCCGCGCGGCGAGGTAGGCGTGGGCCGGCGCGCCGGGGCCGCCGTTGAGGTACTTGTAGTCGCAGCCGACCGCCGCGTCCCAGCCCCAGTCGTCGGCGCGCACGGGCACCGAGCCGGCGGAGTGGCAGGTGTCCCACAGCACGAGCGCCCCCGCGTCGTGGACGAGCCGGGTGATCTCCTCGGCCTCGGCCACCCACCCGGAGCGGTAGGCCACGTGCGACAGGAGCACGACCGCGGTCGACGGGCCGACGGCCTCGGCGACCTGGGCCGGGGTGACGCCCCGGGCGGTGTCCACCTCGACCCAGCGCAGCGTCATACCCCGCTCGGCGGCGACGCCCTCGGCGACGTAGCGGTCGGAGGGGAAGTTGTCCCGGTCCAGGACGATCTGCGTGCGGGCCGGGTCGAGCGCCCGCTGGTGGTCGGCGAGCGCCCGCAGGAGCTTGTAGAGCAGGACGGTCGTGGAGTCGGCCACCACGGTCTGGCCGGGGGCGGCGCCCAGCGCCACCCGCCCGACGACGTCGCCGACCCGCTCGGGCCAGCCGACCCAGCCCTCGTCCCAGCTGCGGATGAGCCGGGTGCCCCAGTCCTCGCGGACGAAGCGCTCCATCTCCGCGGCCACCCCGGCGACCGGGCGCCCCAGGGAGTTGCCGTCGAGGTAGGCGAGGACGCCCTCGGCGCGCTCGAAGCGGTCGGCGTAGGTCGCGAGCGGGTCGGCGGCGTCCAGCGCGAGGGCGTCGGCGCGGGTGGGGCGCGAGAGCGCGGTCGTCCGGGTCATGCCGGGTCTCCGTGGTAGCCGTCGGCGGTGACGTCCTGGATGCGGCTGCGGACGTCGTAGAGCTCGGGGAAGAAGGTGAGCTCGAGCGCGCGGCGCAGGAAGGGCACGCCGGAGGAGCCGCCGGTGCCGGGCTTGGAGCCGATGATGCGCTCGACCGTGCGCAGGTGCCGGAAGCGCCACACCTGGAAGTTGTCCTCGAGGTCGACCAGGTCCTCGGCGACGTGGTACTCCACCCAGTGCCGGTCGGGGGCGGCGTAGACCCCGGCGAAGACGTCGACGACGCCCGTCGAGCTCTCGTAGGGCCGGGTGACGTCGCGCTCGAGGACCTCGGTCGGCACCGGGTGCCCGCGCCGGGCCAGCCAGCGCAGCACCTCGTCGTAGAGGCTCGGCTCGTGCAGCAGCCGCTCCAGCTCGGCGTGCACCTGCTCGTCGTGCTCGAAGACCCGCAGCATCTCGGGGTTCTTGTTGCCCAGGGAGAACTCGACGGCGCGGTACTGCCAGGACTGGAAGCCGGAGCCGGTGGCGAGGAAGGAGCGGAAGAGCGCGTACTCGCTGGGGGTGAGGGTGGCCAGCACGGACCACTGCTGGGTCAGGGTCTGCTGGATGTGCTTGACCCGGGCCAGGCGCTTGAGGGCCGGCTGCAGGTCGTCGGCGCGCACGAGCTCCCGGGCCGAGGACAGCTCGTGGAGCATGAGCTTGAGCCACAGCTCGGAGGTCTGGTGCTGGATGATGAACAGCATCTCGTCGTGCCGCGGGGGCACCGCCCGGGGGTGCTGGGCCGACAGCACCCGGTGCAGGTCGAGGTAGTCGCCGTAGGAGAGGTTGCGCTCGAAGTCGCGCTCGATCCCGCCCTCGAGGTCACGGACGGCGCGGGGCCGGTGGGTGCCGGGGTCCTGGCCAGGGTGGGGGGCGGCGTTGCTCACGGGTCGAGTCTGGCACACGGGCGGCACCCTCCCGCGGCGGCTGCGACCACGGTCGGACACCGGCGCGGGCAGGATGGGACGGCAGGTGGACGTCCCATCCGGGCGGGCGCCGCGAGGGTGGCACCATGACCGATCGCACCCCCACCGCCACCGCCCCCGCCCGGCCCCCACGACGCGCCCTCGTGCGCCGCTCGGCGCTGGCCCCGACGCCCACCGCCCGCTCCGCGCCCCCCTCCACGCTGGCCGCCCGCGGGCTGACCAGGACCTACGGCGAGACCGTGGCGCTCGGCGGCGTGGCCATCGACCTGCGCCCCGGCGAGGCCGTGGCCGTCACCGGTGCCTCCGGGTCGGGCAAGAGCACGCTGCTGCACTGCCTGTCCGGCGTGACCGAGCCCGAGTCCGGCTCGGTCGTCCTCGACGACCCGCGCCACGGCCGGGTCGACCTCGCCGGGCTGGACGCGGAGCAGCGGGCCGCCGTGCGGCTGCGCAGCTTCGGCTTCGTCTTCCAGCAGGGCCTGCTGCTGCCCGAGCTCACCGCGGCCGAGAACGTCGCGCTGCCGCTCATGCTGGCGGGCACCGCGCGCGCAGCGGCCACCGCCCGGGCGAGCGCCGGCCTGGCCGCGCTGGGGCTGGACGGGTTGGGAGACCGGCGGCTGGGCCAGCTCTCCGGCGGGCAGCAGCAGCGGGTCGCGATCGCCCGGGCGCAGGTCGGCGACCCCGTCGTCGTGTTCGCCGACGAGCCGACGGGAGCCCTGGACTCCCGGACGAGCGCCGAGGTGATGAGCGCCCTGCTGGCCTCCACCCGCGACCGCGGGCGCACCCTCGTCGTCGTCACCCACGACGGCGACGTCGCGGCGTCGTGCGACCGGGTCGTCCACCTCGTGGACGGCCGGGTCGTGCCTGAGGGGCGGGGCCGATGAGCGGCCTGCGCGAGCTGGCACCCCTCCTGCTGCGCGGGCGGCGGGAGGACCGGTTCGCCCAGGTGCTGCCGGTCGTGGCGTTCACGGTGGTCACGGCGCTGACCCTCACCGTCGCCGGCGGGGCCGAGTTCTTCCTGCGGCTCGGCACGGAGGACGGCGTCGAGCCGTTCCACCAGGGCGCCTACGCCGGCCTGGCGGTCGTGGCGCTGGTCATCCTCGCCGTCCCGCTGCTCTCGCTGTGCGGCTCCGCGGTGCGCCTGTCGACCCGCCGGCGCGACACCCGGCTCTCCTCCCTCCGTCTCCTCGGCGCCCCACGCTCGCTGCTCGTGCGGCTCAGCGTCCTCGAGGCCGGCGGCCTGGCGGGCGCAGGTGTCCTGCTCGGCGTCCTGGGGCACCTGGCCCTGGCCCCGCTCGTGGGGCTGGTGCCCTTCCTCGGCGGCCCGATCGGTGCCGCGGCCGTCCTGCCCTCGCTGCCGGTGGCCCTGGCCACGGTGCTCGTCCTCCTCGTCACCGCGGTCGGCGCGGCCGCCCTCGGCCTGCGCCGGGTGGCCATCACCCCGCTGGGGGTCCGGACCCGGCAGCTGCCCAGGACCCCCCGCTCCGTCCGCGCTCTCGTCGCCGTCGTCGCGGTGGTCCTCCTGTCCACCGTCGCCGGCATGGCCGGCCTGGCCGGGTCGCTCGTCGCGCTCGTCCTGCTCGTCGGCGTGGTGCTCGGCGCGGGCATGGCTGTGCTGGACGTCGTCGGGCCCTGGGTGCTGCGGGTCGTCGCCCGGGTCTCGCTGCGGCGCGGCGGCGCGGGGCCGCGGGCCGTGACCCGGCTGCTCGCGGCGCGGACCGTCCTCGACGACCCCCGCGCCGTCTGGCGCCAGGTCGGCGGGGTGGCGATGGTCTCCTTCGCCGGCGTGGTCGTCGGCACGGGGCTGGCGCTGACCGACGCCACCGCCGCCGGCGTCGAGGCGCCGGCCGACGTCCTGCTCGCCGCCGACATGCGCACCGGGCTGCTCCTGACGATCGCGCTGTCCTTCGTCACGGTCGCGGCGTCGGTCGCGGTGCACGCGGCGGCCGAGGTCTTCGACCGGCGCGACCTCTACGTCGCCCTCGCCCGGCTCGGCACCCCGCGGGCGCGGCTGGAGTCCACCCGCCGCCAGGTGGTCGTGCGCCCGCTCGTGGCGGTGTGCGCCGTGTCCGCCGGGGCCGGGGTGGCGCTCGTGCTGCCGCTGGCCGGCGTGGCGCTGCTCACGGCGCCGCTGTCGCTGGCCGCGATCGCCGGCTCCCTCGTGCTCGGGCTCCTCGTCGTCCACGGCTCGGTGGCCGCGACGGCGCCGCTGCTGCGCCAGGTGCTCGAGGCCCCCGAGCCCGTCGTCTGAGGCACCGACCCGGCCCCGCTCAAGGGCGCGGCCGCGGGCGCCTCGGCGTGCACCTCAGCTGGTGCGGTCGCGCAGGTCGGCCACGTGCGGGCTGACCGAGGGGTCCAGGCCGAGCCCGATGGCCAGGTAGGTCGCGGCGAAGTCCACCATCGCGACGTGGTCGGCCAGCCGCACGACCGCGTCGCCGGTGCCGGCGCGGACCTCCATGACCTTGACGCCGGCGTCGCGGGCGGTCGTGAGGACGGCGTCGGTGAGGGTCTCGGCCTGGACCGACTCCCGCGTCGGCGTCTGCGCCGGTGCGTCGCGCAGCATGAGCAGGCCGAGCTGCGGCGGGGCCGGGCCGTCGCGGTAGGGGTCGGCGAAGATGTCGCGGTCCCCGCCGCCCTGCGGCCCGCGCGCCCGCTCCATGAGCTCGCCCTCGGGCTCGGCGAAGTGGTGCGGCTCCCAGCCGCTCGTGTCGATGTCGCCCAGGCGGATCCGGCCGTCGTCGTAGGTGCCGGGGCGCCGCCCGCCGATGGCGGTGTAGGGGCCGTCGAAGCAGGCCACGATGCCGCTGGCGGCGTCGGGCAGCTCACCCCACAGCGCCGGGACGCGGGCGGTGCGCGCCAGCATCGAGGAGGCGCGCGAGGCGGCCACGCCGCCGAGCGGGCCGTCGCCGAGGACGACCGGCACGGTCTCGGCGAGCTGGACCGCGAGCAGCTTGGCGGGGTTGACGAAGGACTCCGAGGAGGGCCGCAGCTCCTCCGCGCGCTCGTCCAGGCGGTCGGCGACGGCCTCCAGCGAGCGCTCCGAGGCCTCGAGCAGGCCCAGGCGGTCGGCGCCGACGAGGACGGGGGCGAGGAGGGTCCACAGCGACGTGCGCGAGCTCGTGCGCTGACGGCCCGTGCCCACGTGGATCCCCCGCGCCCGGCGGCTGACGTCGGCCAGCGGCGAGTCGTCGAGGCCGACCGTGAGGAGCGAGGCCCCGCGCCGGGCCGCCTCGGCGGCCACCGCCAGGGGGCCGGGTGCCCGCCCGGAGAGGGACACCGCCACGACGAGGTCCAGCGGCCCGACCCACCCCGGCAGGGGCAGGTTGCGGCGCGCCTGGACCGGCACCGGGGAGCCCGGCTCGGCCAGGAGCTCCAGCACGTCGGCGACGATCGAGCTGCCGCCGATGGCGGCGACGAGCACCGAGCGGGGCCGCTCCTGGTCGGCCAGCCGGTCGATCCCGGCCTCCCGGGCCAGGTGGAGGGCCTCGCGCACCTGGGCGCCGGCCGAGGCGAGCGCCCGCAGGGTCGCGCGGGAGTCCTTGCGGCCCATCTCGTCGGGGTCGTCGAGCAGGGCCTCGTCGATGTAGGGAGCCATGGCCGCGAGCCTCTCAGACCTGGACGACGGTCGCGTCGTCGGCGAGCAGCACCGGGATCCCGTCGGTGACGGGGTAGCGGCGCCGGCGACCCGGGCCGTCGCAGTCCTCGGCGCACTGCAGGGCGGGGCGACCCTCCTCGTCCTCGACGTCGAGAAGGGGGTGGCGCCCCACCGGGCAGCGCAGGATCTCGCGCACCCAGGGCTCGTACTCCGGACGTGCCATGTCAGCTCTCCTGTCGCACCAGTCGCAGGACGGTGTCCCGGACGGTCTCCATCGTGGTCGGGTCGTCGCTCTCGACGTTGAGCCGCAGCAGCGGCTCGGTGTTGCTCGGGCGCAGGGAGAACCACCACATCGGCTCACCCTCCCGCGTCATCGTCACCCCGTCCAGGGTGTCGGCGAGGGCGCCCTGCTCCTCCGCCCAGGCGCGGGCCCGGGCGGTCGCCCCGGCGACGTCCGCCACCGTGGAGTTGATCTCCCCCGAGGAGGCGTAGCGGGCGTAGCCCGCGACCAGCTCGGACAGCGGCCGGTCCTGCTCCCCCAGCGCCGCGAGGACGTGCATGGCGGCGAGGAGCCCGGTGTCGGCGTACCAGAAGCCGCGGAAGTAGTAGTGGGCAGAGTGCTCGCCGCCGAAGACGGCCTCGTGCTCGGCCATGACGGCCTTGACGAAGCTGTGGCCCACCCGGGTCCGCACGGCGCGCGCCCCGGCGCGGGCGATGGTCTCGGGCACGGTGCGCGAGACGATGGCGCCGTGCACGACCGCGACGTCGCCGGCATCGGTGCCGGCGGCGACCTCCCGGGCCACCTCACGGTCCGCCACGAGCGCGGTCACGGTGCTCGGGTCCACGGCCCGCCCGCGCTCGTCGACGAGGAAGCACCGGTCGGCGTCGCCGTCGAAGGCCAGGCCGAGGTCGGCCTCGTGCTCGAGCACGGCGGCCCGGAGGTCGCGCAGGTTCTCCGGCACCAGGGGGTTGGCCTCGTGGTGGGGGAAGGTGCCGTCGAGCTCGAAGTAGAGCGGCACCACCTCCAGGGGCAGCTCGCCGGTGCCCAGCACGGCGGGGACCGTCAGGCCCGCCATGCCGTTGCCCGCGTCGACGACGACCCGGAGGGGGCGGACGCCGCGCAGGTCGACGAGGGAGCGGAGGTAGGCGGCGTAGTCCTCGAGCGTCTCCGCGTGCGAGACGGTGCCGGGCCGCCCCGGCAGCCGCAGGTCGTGCAGCCCGCCCCGGTCGAGCAGCCACTGGGCCAGGTCCCGGACCTCGGCCAGCCCGGAGTCCTGCCCGACGGGCCTGGCCCCGCGGCGGCAGAGCTTGATGCCGTTGTAGCCCGCCGGGTTGTGGCTGGCGGTGAACATGGCCCCGGCCAGGCCCCGCGACCCGCTGGCGTGGTACAGCCCGTCGGTGGAGCACAGGCCGATCATCGTGACGTCGACGCCGGAGCCGACCAGCCCCGCGGCGAACGCGCGAGCAAGGCTCGGAGAGGACTCGCGCATGTCGTGCCCGACGACGACGCCCTCCTCCCCCTCGGGCAGGACGACGACCTGGGCGAAGGCCGAGCCGAGCGCGCGCACCACCCGCTCGTCCAGCTGGTCGGGGACGAGTCCGCGCACGTCGTAGGCCTTGACGACGTCGGAGAGGTTGACCGGGCTCACAGCAGTCAAGACTAACGAGGCGCCCGGACGCCGCCGTCGGGCCGGGGTCGGCTCAGCGGTCGCGCAGGACGCGCAGGTGGCCGCGGCGGGTGATCTCGGTGACGGTCGCGCCGGCGTGGCCCGAGCCGTCGCGGCCCCCGGCCTCGACGTGGACCACAGAGCCGCGGTGCTCGCGGACGGCGTCGGCGAGGGCGGCGAGGTCGTCGACCGGCGGGCGGGGCTGGCCCTCGGGCAGCTCGATGCGCACGACGTCCCAGCCGCGCGGCGCCGTGAGGCCCGTCGCGTGCTCCTCGCACAGGTCGTAGGAGTGGGGCTCGGCGTACGTCGCCAGCGGACCCAGCACCGCCGTCTGCTCGGCGTAGACGTACGTCAGCGTCGACGACGCCGGACGGACGCACGTGG
>JASKZT010000154.1 GCA_030145965.1 Ornithinimicrobium sp. | reverse complement strand
CGGGCTGGTCGTGGATCGGCCGGCCCTCCACGTACAGCCCGTCCGGCGCCTGGGCTGGCTGCGCTCGACGCTCCAGCTGGTCTTCCAGGACCCGATGAGCAGCCTCGACCCCCGCATGCGGGTGCGCGACATCGTCGCCGAGCCGCTCGTCGCGCAGGGCCGGCACGAGGGCAACCGCGAACGCGTCGTCGAGCTGCTCGAGCGGGTCGGGCTGTCGGCGGACGCGGCCGACCGCTATCCGCACCAGTTCTCCGGGGGGCAGCGCCAGCGCATCTCGGTCGCGCGCGCACTGGCCCCGGGCCCGGACATCCTGGTCGCCGACGAGCCGGTGTCCGCGCTCGACGTGTCGGTCCGCGCCCAGGTGCTCAACCTCATCGACGAGGTCGTCGAGGGCTTCGACCTCACGCTGGTGCTCGTCAGCCACGACCTGTCGGTCGTGCGGCACGTCTGCGACCGGGTCGCCGTCATGCAGCGCGGCGAGTTCGTCGAGGTGGCGCCGACCGAGCAGCTCTTCGCCGAGCCGGCCCACCCCTACACGCGCTCGCTCCTGGCCGCCGTGCCCGAGCTGCAGCAGGCGCTGTCCGGGCGCACCGCCGAGGACCTCGCCGCCGGCGTCGGGCAACGCGGGCCGGGGGAGCCCGGAGCGTCGACGTGAGGGTCCCGCCGGTCCTCTGGCTGGGCGCCGCCGCGCTCGCCCAGCGCCTCGTCGGCTCGCGGCCCACCCCGGTCAGCACGGCGGCGTCGCTGCCGCTCGTGGGGGTGGCCGGGTGGCTGCTCGGCGGCTCGGTGCAGGAGTTCGTCCGGCGGGGCACCACCGTCGACCCGGTCTCGGTCGAGCGTGCCTCGACGCTCGTGCGCACCGGCCCCAACGCGGTGACGCGCAACCCCATGTACCTCGGCATGGCGACCCTGCTCACGGCCCACGCCGTGGCCCGGCGCTCGCCCCTCGCGCTCCTGCCGGTCGTCGGGCTGGTGGCCGTGCTCGACCGCTGGCAGGTGCCGGCCGAAGAACGAGCGCTCACCCGGCTCGAGGGGTATGACGACTACGTCGCCCGGGTGCCCCGCTGGCTCTGAGCGACGGGAGACGGCCGGTGGCTCGCCGGCCTGCGCGCGGGGGTGCCACGATGTGCCCCATGAGCGACCTGTCCGCCGGGCCCACCAACTCCATCGCCGACGTCGCCGGCCTCGCCGTCGGCCACCACCAGCAGGTGGGGGAGGGCTGGCTGAGCGGCTCCACCGTCGTCCTCGCCCCGCCCGAGGGTGCGGTCGCCGGGGTCGACGTGCGCGGCGGCGGGCCGGGCACCCGCGAGACGGACCTGCTCGACCCCTGCAACCTCGTCGAGCGGGTGCACGCCGTGTGCCTCTCGGGCGGCTCGGCCTTCGGCCTGGCGGCCGCCGACGGCGTCATGCGACGGCTGCTGGAGCAGGGTCGCGGCCTGCCCATGGGCGGTCCCGGCGAGGTCGTGCCGATCGTGCCGGCCGCGGTCATCTTCGACCTCGGGCGCGGCGGCCGCTGGGACGCCACCCCCGACGCGACCTTCGGGGCCGCCGCCTGCGACGACGCCGCGCGCGCGCTCGCCGCGGGACAGGACGGCCATGCCCTGCCACCGGCCCTCGGCGGCGTCGGTGCCGGCACCGGCGGCCAGGTCGCGGGCGGACTCAAGGGCGGTATCGGGTCGGCCAGCCTCGTCCTGGCCGACGGCACGACGGTCGCCGCGCTCGTCGTCCTCAACGCCGTGGGCTCCACCGTCGACCTGCGCTCCGGCCTGCTGCACGGCGCGGCGCGCCTCCTCCGCGAGGACCTCGAGGGGCTGCCGGGCATGGCCCCCGGCGCGGCGCTGCGCACCCCCGACCCCGGCGAGGTCGCCGCCGCCCGCGCCCGCGCGGTGGAGCTGGGCTCCGAGGCCCTCCCGCGCAGCCTCGCGACCACCATCGGCGTCGTGGCGACGGACGCCACGCTGAGCAAGGCGCAGGCGCGCCGGCTCGCGATGGCGGGGCAGGACGGCCTGGCCAGGGCGGTGCTGCCCGCGCACTCGATGTTCGACGGCGACACCCTCTTCGGCCTGGCGACCTGCGGGCGCGGGGCACCGGACTCTCTCGCCCTGCACCGGCTGCTCGAGGGGAGCGCCGACGTCGTGACCCGCGCGATCGTCCGGGCGACGCTCGCGGCCGACGGCGTCACGACGCCGGCCGGCACCTGGCGCTCCTACCGCCAGGCCCTGCCCAGCGCGGTGCGCACGCCCTGACCTCCGGGCGCGCCCGGGCGCCTGACCTGCCAGACTGCCCGGTATGACGCCGCTCGACTACGCGCAGATGTTCCGGCTCGACGGCCGCCACGCGGTCGTCGTGGGGTGCGGCGGGATCGGTGCCGAGATCGCCGCCGGCCTCGCCGCGCAGGGCGCCCGCGTCACCTGCCTCGACCGCGACGGCGGCACCGCCGGGGCGGCCCGGGACGCCCTCCCGGCCGTGCCGGACGGCACCGACGGGCACGCGTCCGCCGCCGTGGACGTCCTCGACGAGGCCGCGCTCGCCGAGGCGGCGGAGCGGCTCGGCGACGTCGACGTGCTGGTCCTCACCGCGGCGACCAACGTGCGCAAGCGGGTGCTCGACTACACCGGCGAGGAGTTCGACCGCGTCGTCGGGCTGAACCTGCGGGGCACCTTCAACGCCGTGCGGGCGGTCGCCCCGGGCATGGCCGCCCGCGGCCGCGGGTCGGTCGTCATGCTCACCTCCATCCGGGCCCTCGTCGTCGAGCCCGGCCAGGGCGTCTACGCCGCCACCAAGGCCGGCGTGGCCCAGCTCGTGAAGACGCTGGCCGCCGAGCTCGGCCCCGAGGGGGTGCGCGTCAACGCCGTGGCCCCCGGCGTCGTCGAGACCCCGCTGACCGCGCAGATCCGGGCCGACGAGGAGTGGGGCCGGGCCTACGCCGAGAAGTCCGCGCTCGGCCGGTGGGCGCGGCCCGAGGAGATGGTGGGGGCGGTCTGCTGGCTGGCCTCCGACGCCGCCAGCTTCGTCACCGGGTCGCAGGTGCTGGTCGACGGGGGGTGGACCGCCATCGACGGCCGCTTCACCCCTCCGACGGGCTGACGCGCCGGGGAGGCCGGGCCCGACCGCCCGCAGGAGAAGAGGGCATACTGCAGGGCATGGTTGCCACTCCAGCCGTCGACGCGGGTCTCGACGCACGGATCCGCGAGCTGTCCAGGGCGCACGTCTTCTCGTCCTGGTCGGCACAGAAGGAGATCGACCCGCTCCCCATCGCCGGCGGCGAGGGCGCGTGGTTCTGGGACCACCAGGGCCGACGCTTCCTCGACCTGACCAGCCAGCTGGTCAACGTCAACCTCGGCTACCAGCACCCGAGGCTCACCGCGGCGATCCAGGAGGCGGCCGGGCGCATCACGACCGTCGCCCCGAGCTTCTACGAGGAGTCGCGGGCAGAGGCCGCCGCGGCCGTTGCCGGGCTCGCCCCCGAGGGCCTGGAGAAGGTCTTCTTCACCAACGGCGGGGCGGAGGCGAACGAGAACGCCGTGCGCATGGCGCGGCTCCACACCGGCCGGCACAAGGTGCTGGCGGCCTACCGCAGCTACCACGGCGCGACCGCCGCGGCCATCGCGCTGACCGGTGAGCCCCGGCGCTGGGGCTCGGAGCCCTCGGTGCCCGGCATCGTCCACTTCTGGGGCCCGCACCTCTACCGCAGCGAGTTCTACGCCACGACGCAGGAGGAGGAGGGCGAGCGCGCCCTCGAGCACCTGCGCCGCACGGTCGCCGCGGAGGGGCCCCAACACGTCGCCGCGATCATCCTCGAGCCCGTCGTCGGCTCCAACGGCATCCTCGTCCCTCCGCCCGGCTACCTCGAGGGCGTGCGCGCCCTGTGCGACGAGCACGGCATCCTGCTCATCCTCGACGAGGTCATGGCCGGCTTCGGGCGCACCGGTGCCTGGTTCGCGTTCGAGCACTGGGGCGTGCGCCCCGACCTCATCACCTTCGCCAAGGGTGTGAACTCCGGGTACGTCCCGCTCGGCGGTGTCGTCATCGCCGACGAGGTGGCCTCCACCTTCGACCACACGCCCTACCCCGGGGGCCTGACCTACTCCGGTCACGCGCTGGCGACCGCCTCGGCGGTGGCGGCCATCTCCATCATGAAGGACGAGGGCACGGTCGAGCACGCGGCGCAGATCGGGCGGCAGACGCTGGGCCCGCAGCTGCACGCGCTGGCCGAGCGGCACGAGGTCGTCGGCGACGTCCGCGGGCTCGGCGTCTTCTGGGCCCTCGAGCTCGTGGCCGACCGCGCCACCCGGGAGCCGCTCGCGGCCGACACGGTCAAGGCGGTGCAGCAGGCGTGCGTCCGCCGCGGGATCTGGCCGCTCGTGGTCGCCAACCGCGTCCACGTCGTCCCGCCGTGCGTCATCACCCACGACGAGGCGGCCGAGGCCGTGGGGCTGCTGGACGAGGCCCTCGCCGAGGCCGGCCGATGACGTCTGCCCCCTCCGGCGAGCTCCCGCTCGTCGAGGCTCGCGTCGCGGTGCCCGACGCGGAGTCGGCGCGGCGGATCGCCGACGACCTCGTGGCCCGCCACCTGGCCGCCTGCGTGCAGGTGCTCGGGCCGATGATGTCCGTGTACACGTGGCAGAACACGGTCCACCGCAACGAGGAGTGGCTGCTCCTGGCCAAGACGACCGCCGAAACCTTTCCCCGGCTCGCCCAGGCCGTGGTCGCCCAGCACCGCTACGAGGTTCCCGAGGTCATCGCGGTCCCCGTCAGCCAGGCCCTCGGCAGCTACGCCGCGTGGGTGCGCGAGGGCGCGGACGGCGTCACCGACGACGATCTCGCCAGCCACTGACCACCCGAGGTGGCCGGTGGAGACGACGACGCCCCGCCGGCGGTGACCGGCGGGGCGTCGTCGTGCGGAGCGGGCGACGAGAATCGAACTCGCGTATTCAGCTTGGGAAGCTGATGTTCTACCATTGAACT